>CBFGPY010000300.1:0-4550 GCA_965650755.1 uncultured Chromatiaceae bacterium
GTAATGTGCTTCAACTTCCGACATCACCACCGCGTCCGCCTTACCGGCCAAAAATGCTGCAGCCGCAGCCTCCGGGGACAAATAATCCTGCCTTTTTAACTCATTTTTGCGAAACAGTGGTTCCAGTTGCGGATACTTGTAGCCCGATACTGTTGCGATCTTAGCTGCCATGCTACTTAACGCGGTCAAGTCCGGCAGGGGTTGTTCACTCAGCAGCAAATCGGCGTATTCAAATAGGGGCGGACTCCAGCGTAATAAGGGTTCCGGGTACCAGGCAGGGTTGGCGCGGCAATAAATATCAGCTTCGCTTTTGAGTAAAGCGCCGGCAATGGCGGCGCGGTCAAAAGATTTTAATTGCAGTTGCATACCCAGTTGCCGGCTCAGCTCGCGATAGATATCGATGAGATAACCAGACTGCTGCTGTGGATCTTTAGCGCGGATAATTGCAGGGGGTGTAATAAAAGCGCCGTCGACCGCCGTCAGGATTTGTTCAGCGGCACTAACTGTTGTACTCCACAACAGCCCGAAAGAAATCAGGCCGCACATCACTCTGTTACCGCGCACGGTATGCATCCCTGTTGTTTTTTTCAGCAGTCTACGCCGATAGACGCCCGCTGACCAGTCAGATTTGTGCCTGCATGACCGACTGACGGTCACGACGGCGATAGCTGGGATGTTGCAGCGCACTGTGGCTGACCTGAAAACGCTGGCTGAAAAACTGCAGCACGCCATCGACGCTGAGGCGGGCATAAGGTAATTGATGTTTAGCGATGACCGCTGTACCAAGCCGGGTCAGCGCCTGCTCAAGAGTCAGGCCTGCTGGTTTTGGTAAACGATAGAGTTGGAACAGAAAATTCAGCGTGGACACTGCATAAGAAGCACCAGCCTGTACCCGGATTAATTGCAGCTCCTGTAAGCGGAAACCGATGTCGCGGATACGTTGTAAACGAAGATGCTCGGTCATGATGTTGGTCCTTACTTGTACTGCTGATACTGCTGTATCGGAGTCAGGCCGTTAAACTTGAGGGTAAAAGCCTCCCGGCAAATAGAGTTGTTCGCTATATTTTTATTTTTCAGTAAGTTAGATGGCAAAAAACTCTGCAGCGACATAAGCGCACGAGCCAGAGCAATAAAAGCAGCGAAAATATTTTCCGGCGCCCCTTTAATAACAATGTGTGATTAATTAAGCTGCGACAGAGAAAAGCCTGAGGAGAACAACATGATTGCGGTGATTGGCGAGAACGTTATTGATATTTTCAACGAAGCAGACGGCCGTTTTGTCGCGAAAACCGGTGGTTCGCCATTAAATCTGGCCATCGCCTGTGCTTTGCAGCAAGTGCCGGTCAGCTACCTGTCGCCGTTATCCTCAGACGCTTTTGGCGATGCTTTCCGCCAGCTATTGCAAAGCCGCGGTGTCAGCGCCGGATTTCCACAGGCTTCCACAGCACCCAGTTCTTTGGCATTTGTCCGGATTGACGCACAGGGCCAGCCCAGCTACAGCCTGTATCGACAGGGGATTGCTGATCGCGATTACAGCGCTGAGCAGCTGATTGCCGCACTACCGGCAGACTGTCGTATTTTGCACACCGGCTCGCTGGCGTTGGAACCACAGGATGCCGCGAAATTAATCCCGGTATTGCAGGCGGCGAAACAACGGGGGATCCGTCTTAGCATCGATATCAATGTGCGTTTGCAATTTGTCAGCGATGTTGTGGCTTATCGCGCTGTGATTGAACAAGTGCTGACGCTTGCCGACTATATCAAAGCCAGTGATGAAGACCTTGGCGCACTCTACCCGGCGCTCGATCTGCAAAGTGCCGTCAGTAAAATCCGTGCCCTGGCGCCGGAGGCCCTGTTGGCGCTGACCTGCGGTGCCGATGGAGCCACACTGTATCTGGGCACGCAGACCCTTTCACAAGCCGTGATCAAGCCGGAAGTGTTCATCGACACCGTCGGTGCCGGCGATACTTTTTTTGCTAATCTGCTGGTGCAGTTATTGACGTTACACCCGACGAATCAATCTCTGGCGACATTAGATTTATCCTTATGTCAGACCGCATTAAAACGCGCCTGCCTGGCCGCCAGCCTGAATATCGCCAAAGCCGGTTGCCAGCCGCCGGATAAAGTAACACTGGACCAGGCGCTGGCGCGGACTCCTTGAGAAACAACACCCGCGCTCTTGGTCCGACTGAATCCCTTTGTTATGCTGCGGTAAATTTGCAGCAGCAAAGGGAACATTGATGAAGAAGTTATTGATTTATATTGCAAACAGGCTTTGGTTGATTCTGGCTATTTATGCCGGCAGTTTGATTTTTGGCGCCATTAGCTTTGCACTGATTGAACAAAAATCGCTGGCTGATGGTCTGTGGTGGGCCACTGTCACCTCCCTGACCATCGGCTACGGCGATTTAACCCCGGTGACGCCATTAGGGCGTTTTGTCGGCATTCTGTTTGGCCATTTCTGGATCTTTGTCGTGATCCCGATGATAGTCGCCAATATCATTATGCATCTGGTTGAAGACAAACATCTTTTCAGTGACGAAGAACAACGTGAACTGATGCAGCGCCTCAAACGCATTGAGGCACGGTTGGAACAGACAAAAAACTAAAACAAATTCGGATGCAGCCGGCTTGATCGCTTCCGGCTGCGACCGTCATTGTGCTTCAGCGTTTCGGGATCACTAACTGATGCGGCGCCAGCCACTGCGTGGTGCTGCTATGTACTGAGGCGATTAGATGCCACTCGGCGCGGCATGCTTGATGACTGAATTCGACCAGCAAGTACCCCCGCCGTGACAACTCACACCAGGTTAATTCGTCAATCAGTTGCGGCAACAAACCGGATAATTGTGTCGCTTGTACGTCATTGAGCTGCAGATATTGCTCAATCCCCGGCGATGACACTGAAGCCGTCGCCAGCTCAATCGCCACACTCTCGCCTGCCGCGTTTTTCAGTTCACTGTGCCAGGCGTTGTGGGTATCCCCTGCCAGCACCAGCACCTGGCGTCCGCTTTGTTGCAAACGCTGGTATAAGCGTTCGCGTTCAGCCGGGAATCCGTCCCAGGCATCGAGATTATATGGCAACACACCTTGCAGCCGCTGTTGCTGTTCAGCACTGCGTTTGGCGGCTGGCAGCATTTTTAAATCGGCCAGTTGCTGCAATTGCGGCAGCAACTCCGGGCCGGGTTTACCGAGCGCGGCCAAAGCCTCTCCCGGCAACTCCATCCGCGCCATTAGCACCTGCTGCGCTAACACTTGCCAGTGGCAACCAGATTGGCTCAGGCCCTCACTCAGCCACTCCAGCTGCGCCTGCCCCAACAAGGTGCGCGCCGGGTCTTGCACCGCTTTGACCAAAGCAGCCACATCCAGCTTGCCATCGCGCTGAAACTGCGGAAAATCCAGCCATTGGCTACGGGCACAGACCCGGGTATCCAGCAGATATAGCTGCACTAAGTCCCCATAGGCCAGACTGCGGTATAGCGGTTCGCCCTGCTGGACCTGTGGTCGGATCGGCAGCCACTCGTAATAAGCCTGTAGGGCTGCGAGTTTACGCGCCTGAAAATCGCCTTCACCGGGGCTGTGGTTCTCCGCACCGCCGGTCCAGGTATCGTTGGCGATTTCATGATCGTCCCAGACCAATAAAAACGGATGGCGGCCATGCAATTGCTGCAGCGCGGCATCTGCTCGGTAGCAAGCATAACGCCGGCGGTAATCCTGCAGATTCAACAATTCACAGCGATTATCCGGCGCATACAAACGGCCAAACTCGGCAGCGCGCTCCGTGGCATAACCGTCAGCGGCATATTCGTACAAGTAATCCCCCAGGTGGATCACCGCATCTAAATCGCTGCGCTCCGCCAGCTGCTGATAGACATGAAAATAACCAGCCGGATAGTTACTGCAGCTGACCACAGCAAAACGTGCGGTATTTAATACCCCTTGTGGCAGCGTGCGGGTCTGACCGACCGGCGAGGACAACGCACCGGCGCGGAAACGGTAAAAATACGCCTGGCCGGCGCTTAAACCGGCGGCATCGACTTTACAGCAATAATCCTGGTCGGCATGCGCCACACAACCGGCCGCTACTACTAAGTTGCGAAAGCCTGCATCCGTGGCGACTTCCAGTCGTAGTTGTACTTGCGCCAAAGGTCCTGCCGGCGTCACCCGCGTCCAGAGCACAACCCGGTCATGCAGCGGGTCGCCACTGGCGACACCGTGCAAAAAACTAACCGGGAACTCAGGTTCAGCGCCAGGCGTTGCCGCACCAGGCGCACTGACACATCCACTGACGGTACTAAAACCACCGGCTGCAGCCAAGATGGCTGAAACCTTCAAAAACTCGCGACGACTCCACTGCTTCATATCAGACTCCGGCTTTATTTACGCCAGTCTGCTTGAGGAAAATGACGGGGTGATGACGTGAGCGACAGCATTAATACACTTTGACAGCGCCATAAATCTTTCACGGATTTGTCAGAAATTTGCCGCATCCGGCTGTCAGACTGCGCACGGCTTCTTCCTGTGGCCACCCTTATTGGGTTGTTGTGTAT
>CBFGPY010000301.1:0-4541 GCA_965650755.1 uncultured Chromatiaceae bacterium
GCGTTGGTACAACGAGATTTTCAGCTGGATGAAACAGCATACAGCGAAGTAGTCAGTAAATTTGACAGTGAAAGCCCGCCACGCGCGGGCTTTGTTGTTTTTACGCACAAAGATGGTGCGTAAATCGGGAAAAAGTTACAAATTATGGCGTTAACGTTGCAATTAGAAAACGCTTGTATAATCTAATATCTGGATATGTTTCACCTCTCGAAACAAACCCTGACATAAGGATATGTGGATATGCGTTTCACCACGAAAATCAGGCTGATTAGCCTTGTCACTGCGTTATTACCGCTGATTGTTGCCACCCTCATTGTTACTTTTCTCGCCCGGACTGAATTGTTCAGTCAGGCTGAAGCCAAGCTCACTGCGGTAAGAGAAATCAAACAACGCCAAATCGAAGCCATGTTTGGCGATTTTGCAGCCGGCCTGCAAACCATCAGTGCAGTGGTACAGGCAGACTTGAAGCCTGCGCAACCACTGGCACTGCATGATTCGCTTGAAGCCATCGGCAAAACGCTCGGTTTTTATGACGTCTTTGTGATTGCCCCAGACGGATTGGTGATTTACAGCGCCGCTCGTGAAGCTGATTTTCAAACCAATCTGATTAATGGCCCTTATGCCGGTTCGAACCTGGCTAAAGTTTTTCAGCGCGCCAGAACATTGTCAGGCCAACCTGTGCTGGAGGACTTTCAACCTTATGCGCCATCAAAAGGCGAGCCGGCCGCATTTATGGCGAAAAGCCTACTGCTGGATAATCAACAATATGTAGTGGCTGTGCAGCTCTCTATCGACAAAATAAACGCTGTGATGCAGGTGCGCGAGGGGATGGGGCATTCCGGTGAGAGCTATCTGGTAGGGCCGGACCAACGGATGCGATCGGATTCTTATCTGGATCCAAAGAACCGCACTGTCAAAGCATCATTTGCCGGCGCTGTCAGTACGCATGGTGTGGCCACTGAAGCTGCGCAGGCCGCACTTAAAGGCCAGTCGGGTCTGGCATATATCTCTGATTACAATAGCAATCCGGTGGTGTCAGCCTATGCGCCGGTCGACGTTCTGGGACTACAATGGGCCTTGCTGGCAGAAATTGATGTCGCTGAAATTGCTGCACCGGCACAGCGCATGCTTTGGATTGGGCTGATTGTCATTGCCGTGGCCATTGCCGCCGCGGTGCTGGTGGCGCGTCTGGTGACCGGCTTTGTGCTGAACCCATTAGGCGGAGAGCCGGCCGAAATGGTGCACTTGACCAGTGTTATTGCTAAAGGTGATTTAACCATGTCGCTGCAGGCAAAAACTGCGTCCAGTCTGATGGGCTGGCTTGGCCGGATGCAGCAACAGCTGCGGCAAATTGTCAGCCAGCTGGTCGGGGTTGGTCACGCATTAGAAATGGCTGCCGCGCAAAACTCGGCCGCTATCACACAGGCAGATGGCAGTCTGCAATTGCAAGCGCGTGAAACTGAAATGCTGGCAACTGCGGTAGAGGAAATGAGTTATGCAGCGGCTGAGATAGGCAGTAACACTGTCAAAGCGGCTGATGAGGTCAACGGCTGCCAGCACAGTGCGACAGAACTGAATCAGACGATAGTGCATGTCAGCCAAAGTCTGGATCAGACGCTGTCTGCCTTTAGCCAGATGCGGGGGCAGGTGGGTCAACTCGACCAGGACAGTCAGAAAATTGCCTCAGTCGTTGTGGTGATCACCGCCATCGCGGACCAAACCAATCTGCTGGCATTAAATGCGGCGATTGAAGCCGCACGTGCCGGTGAGCAGGGACGAGGTTTTGCCGTAGTCGCTGACGAGGTACGCCAGCTGGCCGGGAAAGTACAACTGGCTACCCGGGACATCGCTTTGGTGATCCAAGGGATTTTACAAATCTCGGCCAGTCTGTCTGGTAGTAGCGATCATTGTGCACAAATTGCCGATGCGGCTAAGTCGGAAGCGGAGCAAATGTTAGGACAGGTCGGTCAAATTAATCTGCGGCTGACTTCGCTAAAAAGTTTGATGGCACAAACCGCTACCGCAGCTGAAGAACAGACCAGTGTCAGCGCGACTTTAGCGCGTAGTGTATCGAGCTTAAGTGCGGCGGCGGAAGAAAACAGCACTGCGATCAGTGAAGTTGCACATAACACCCAAAGTCTGCTGGGGCTTGCGAACGAATTAGGCCTGACCGTCGGACAGTTTAAAGTATGAAAATGAGCAGCTTTGCTGCGGTGCGGCAATATTGTCTGGCGCAAGCGGTCAGTTGTGAGGACTTTCCGTTTGGGCCTGACATCTATGTCTACAAAACACATGGCAAAGTGTTTGCGATTTTAACGGAAAAAGACGGCGTGGCGCGGGTCAATCTCAAAGCGGACCCGACTGAAGCCCTGATGCTGCGGCAGATGTTCAGCGCTGTCACGCCGGGTTATCACATGAACAAAAAACACTGGAATACATTGTTATTGGACGGCTCAGTGCCTGATGCAGAAGTGCAGCGGCAGATTGAGCAGTCCTGGCGGCTGGTGCAGCCAAAACGGCGGCGGGCGCGCGCCGAACAACCGGTTTAGTCTTGTTTCAGGAAGAGTTGCTGGCGGATAAACAGCTGTTCAATCTCAGTGCGGGCCCAGGGCGTTTTGCGCAAAAACTTTAAGCTGGAACTGACGCTGGGATCCTTGGTGAAGCAATTCAGTTTCACCAGCTTCGCCAGCCCGCTAAAGCCGCCGTTATGGGCCAGCAATAGTTCGAGAATTTGTTGTAAGGTAAAGCCGTGTAACGGATTTTTCGGTTGTGCGGTTTGCATTATTGTCCCTTCGACGGCGTTGCTGCCACTGGCGGTTTGTTGTCAGTGTTTTGTGGCGCAGGTTGTGGTGACGGCAGGTGTTGGACCGGGATCTGCGGACGTTGCCCAACAGGTGCAAACAAAGATCGCCAAATACCGCCAAGTTTTTCATCTTCACTGCCGATGGCCAGGCTTGAACCTGGCAACAATGGACTTGGTGCCGCCAGACCTTCTACTTTTAAGCCATCGATTTGCCAATAAATCCGGCTTTCCCTGAGTAGTTGCACCGGCTCTGCTGCCTGCGGATCTATTAAAGCAACCTGGTAGATAAAGGAGCTGAACGGACCGGCCGGGCCAGCTTCGCGTACCGCACTTGCCCACAAGACATTGGATTCCAGATACAGCTCTGCGATATCACGCTGAAAAGGTTCAGCTTGATCAGGTTGCGGTGCCAGTACCGGTAAGCGGGTCGGGGACCACTGGATTTGGCCGGCTGCAATATCAAAATCACCGTGGACCAGAGCGCCGCGTTTTTGCTCTCCACCGCGTTCCCCAAGAACCAACAAATAGCGGTTTGCTGCTTTCTGCGCACAGACCAGACCTTCAAACTGATCTCCCTGTTGCTGCGGTCCATTGTCCGCTGTTACAGGTAATGGATAACTGGCCAGCACTCTTGCGTAACTGGTTTGCAGTAACTGAATATGAAACAGGCGGCCGAACTCACCTTGCCAGCTACCGGATTCGGCAATTAAAAATTCGTTGGGGCGGCCTGGCAAAGCGCAGACGCTTTCCAAATCATTCGACATTTGTGCTTCTGGCCAGTTACTGACCGTCAGTGGCTGGAAACGAGGCGCTTTATCTGCAAAGACCTGCAACACTCCCAATCTGTCGCCAGGGTTCGATATCTTTTTGTCTTGCACCGTCAGGTAGCGGTCGGTATCCATTTGTGCCATACCGCTAATCCCAGGCAGCGCAGGCTGCTGCTGAGTACGGCTCAAAGTAAACCAACGTGGGTCCAGCGGCTGCTGAAACAGCAGCGGTGCCATTTTCAGGAAATGCCGGGCATTGACTTCGCACTGAACATTATCCGGGTAATGTTGCTTCCAGGGGTCATTCACCAGATACAGCGTCTGTCCATGCACTGCGACGCCTTCTAATGCAGTCTGCACCACCCGTTCATAGACGGGACACAAGCCTGAATTATCAGTAGCAACATAAAATTGCAGCGGCTGCACAAAAGGTTTTACGCGGTTGGTTAAATCAAAGACCCAAAGCTCGTCGTCATTGCGGGCTGCGGCGATCAAATAACCGGGATGGCCAGGTACCGGGCTTGGCATAAAATCGAGGTCATTAATTGGATGACCGCGGTCGTCCAGTTCCGGCAGGGTCAGATTGGCATCTATCACCTTGACGAAGTTATCTCGGGTCCAGAAATCTGCAGTCAGGCGGGTTTTAAAGATCGCCGGTAATCCCGCCATATTCTTTTCAAGGCCCAGATACAAATTCTGGTGATCATCAATAGCCAGACCTTCTATACCGTCATTGGGCAAATTACCGACATTGGCTTCGGCCGGGAACTGAACCGGCCGCACTGCGGTAATTTCAGCCCGGGTTAAAGCGGCATCTGTGCTGATTTTCAGCAATAAAGTCGGGTAGGTCGTTGAATTGGTTTGGGCAAACTTACGGGCACATACCGGACTCAATTGTGCCCGGCTGGCGTCTTCGGTCACAGTGATTAAAGTTTGGGCATCCAGACGGTCCCAGGTCAGGGCTTCTAAAT
>CBFGPY010000302.1:0-4533 GCA_965650755.1 uncultured Chromatiaceae bacterium
CATTGGCTTTTGCAGCAGCGATCAGGCGCTGGGCTTCCGGAATTAAATCAGCTTCATATAAAGATTTACCAACTGTCGCGCCTGTTGCCGCAATAAAGGTATTGGCAATGCCGCCACCGACAACGAGCTGGTCGACGATGCCTGACAACGACTCCAGTACAGTGAGTTTAGTCGAAACTTTAGACCCGCCAACAATTGCCACCAGTGGCCGCTTCGGATTTTTCAGCGCGGCAGCCAGTGCCTCAAGTTCAGCTGCCAATAGCGGGCCGGCACAAGCGACAGGTGCAAATTTTGCCACACCGTGTGTAGTTGCCTGCGCCCGGTGTGCAGTGCCAAAAGCATCCATCACAAATACATCACAAAGTGCTGCTAACTGTTTGGACAAAGTCTCGTCGTTTTTGCCTTCGCCTTTGTTAAAGCGCACATTCTCGAATACCACCACTTCGCCAGCGGCAACTTCAATGCCCTGCAAATAGTCTTTTGCCAGCCGCACCGGCGCTTTTAACGCACCTTTAAGGTAATCAACCACTGGCTGCATTGAAAATTCTTCAGCATATACGCCCTCTTCCGGCCGGCCTAAGTGAGAACACACCATCACTTTAGCGCCTTTATGTAAGGCCAGTTCGATGGTTGGCAGTGCCGCACGTAAACGAGCATCTGATGTCACTACACCGTTTTTTACCGGGACGTTTAAATCTTCGCGGATCAGCACGCGTTTGCCGGCTAAATCTAAATCAGCCATTTTAATCACGGACATGTCCATCTCCTTCTGTTGATTTGATTACTGAAATTCGGTTATTTCGCCTGCATCATGGCGCGGGCAGTGTCGATCATCCGGTTGGCAAAACCCCATTCGTTATCACACCAGACCAGACACTTCACTAGCCGTTTGTGGCTGACCCGGGTTTGCGAGCCATCGACAATGCAGGAGTGCGGGTCATGGTTGAAATCCACCGACACTAAAGGTTCCTCGGTGTAATCCAGAATGCCGGGTAAATCCGGTCGCGCCTGTTGCAGCGCGCTATTCACCGCTTCTACCGTGACGTCCTGATGTAAGGTCACGGATAAATCCATCGCCGTCACATTGAGTGTGGGCACCCTGACCGCAATGGCTTCAAAGCGGCCGGCCAGGTGCGGCATGATGCGTTCAATGCCGCGGGCGAGTTTGGTATCAACCGGAATAATAGACTCGCTGGCAGCCCGGGTGCGACGTAAATCCGGATGATAAGCGTCTATCACCTGCTGATCATGCATCGAGGCGTGAATAGTAGTGATTGTACCGCTTTCCACACCAAAGGTTTTATCCAGCACACTGAGGACCGGCACGATGCAGTTAGTGGTGCAGGAGCCGGCAGAGACCACCCGCATAGTTGCATTCAATTGCTGATGGTTGACACCATAAATTACTGTCGCGTCGATATCAGCTCCGGCCGGATGCGAAAACAACACCTTGCCGGCGCCGGCTTCCAGATGTTTCATCGCATCAGCGCGGCTGCCAAACACGCCGGTACATTCCAGTACCAAATCAACCTGCAGTTGTTGCCAGGGCAATAAAGCCGGATCTGGCTGATGTAGCAGTTGGATACTCTGCCCACCGACGATTAACTGTTCGCCCTGTAAAGTGACTTCTGTCGCAAACCGGCCATGGCTGGAATCATATTTTAATAAATGCGCAATACCGCGGGCTTCAGCCAGTTCATTAATGGCCACGACCTGCACTTCATCTTGTAATTGCTGTTCGAAAATGGCGCGGACAATACTGCGGCCGATTCGGCCAAACCCATTGATCGCGATCCGGATTGTCATGAGCGCTGTTACCTGTCTGACCTGTCACGAAGTTAAACAAAAGGGGCGCCAGGCCCCTTTTGCATTCAAATTACCACTTATGCCAGTAGCTGTTCAGCAGCTTCGACCACAGCGGCAGTAGTGATACCGAAGTATTCAAACAACTGCTCAGCCGGCGCTGATTCACCAAAACTGGTCATACCGATAATTTTGCCATTGAGGCCAACATATTTGTACCAGCTGTCGACGATACAGGCTTCTACCGCAACACGTTTAGTCACAGCAGCAGGTAACACCGCTTCGCGGTAAGCTGCATCCTGCGCGTCAAATACATCCGTAGACGGCATCGACACTACACGGACCTTATGCCCGGCATCGTTAAGATTTGCCGCAGCTTGCACTGCCAGCTCAACTTCAGAGCCAGTTGCGATAATGATTAAATCTGGCGTACCGGCGCAGTCTTTCAGCACATAACCGCCGCGGCGGATAGCTGCAACCTGCTCCTCGGTCCGGGCTTGTTGCACCAGATTCTGCCGGGTGAAAATCAATGTAGTCGGGCCTTCGGTACGTTCAATCGCCGCCTGCCAGGCCACCGCTGATTCAACCTGATCACAAGGGCGCCAGTTCATCAGATTCGGTGTCACGCGCAGTGAAGCCAGTTGTTCAACCGGCTGGTGCGTCGGGCCATCTTCACCCAGGCCAATCGAATCGTGGGTATAGACAAAAATAACCCGCTGTTTCATCAGGGCCGCCATCCGCACCGCGTTGCGGGCATATTCCATAAACATCAGGAAAGTCGCACCATATGGCACAAAACCACCGTGCAGAGCTATACCATTCATGATGGCCGACATGCCGAATTCGCGGACGCCATAGTACAGATAGTTGCCGCTGGCATCTTCTGCACTGATACCCTTAGAACCAGACCAGATAGTCAGGTTAGAACCGGCCAGGTCGGCAGAGCCACCGAGCAATTCAGGCAATAACGGGCCATAGGCATTTAATGCATTTTGTGAGGCCTTACGGCTGGCGATCGCAGCAGGTGCAGCCTGTAATTTAGCGATATAAGCGTCTGAATCTGCTTTCCAGTTGGCAGGCAATTCACCACTTAACCGGCGTTTTAACTCTGCCGCCAGTTCCGGGTGTGCTGCTGCATAAGCGGCAAACTGCTCATTCCAGCTGTGCTGTAAAGTGTTACCTTTGGTTTTACCATCCCAGGCGGCGTAAATGTCGGCCGGTACTTCAAATGGCGCATGCGGCCATTGCAGGAATTCGCGGGATGCGGCAATTTCAGCATCGCCCAGTGGTGCACCATGACAATCATGGCTGCCGGATTTATTTGGTGAACCGTAACCGATGATGGTTTTGCAGCAAATTAATGTTGGTTTGCTGGTTTCGGCCTGTGCCGCCTGAATGGCCGCAGCCACTGCTTGTGCATCGTGGCCGTCAACGCCGGCAATCACATGCCAGCCATAGGCTTCAAACCGCGCCGGGGTGTTGTCGGTGAACCAGCCTTCGACATGGCCGTCAATCGAGATGCCATTGTCATCCCAGAATGCGATAAGTTTACCAAGACCTAAGGTGCCGGCCAGTGAGCAGGCTTCATGCGAAATACCTTCCATCAGGCAGCCATCGCCGAGAAATGCATAGGTGTAGTGGTCGATAATGGCATGGCCAGGCTGGTTAAATTGTGCCGCCAGCGCTTTTTCGGCAATCGCCATGCCCACCGCATTGGTGATGCCCTGCCCCAACGGGCCTGTGGTGGTTTCCACGCCTGGTGCATAACCATATTCCGGATGACCCGGTGTGCGTGAATGTAATTGACGGAATTGTTTTAAATCGTCGATGGACAGGTCATAACCGGATAAATGTAACAGCGAATACAACAACATTGAGCCATGGCCATTGGACAGCACAAACCGGTCACGGTTAGCCCATTGCGGGTCCTGCGGATTGTGCTTTAAAAAATCACGCCATAAAACTTCGGCGATATCCGCCATGCCCATTGGGGCGCCCGGGTGGCCTGATTTGGCTTTTTGCACTGCATCCATACTTAAAGCACGGATGGCGTTGGCGAGTTGTTTGCGGGACAGCATTGTCACTCCTGCTACTGAATTATCGGAATCATATCCAAGTGGGTTTTTATGTTGCCTGCATCGCTTCGGGTGGCGTCATGGTGTTTTTTAATAAACAGGCAAATTTATTTTACGCGTCGCATCGGTTCACAGTTATTTTCCCAGACCATGCCCCCCTTGGCAATGAATAAAACCGGATCCATGCTGTTTGCCTTAAGTTTTGATCCGTTCATCCGATACAGCGTACTGTCCTGTTTGGAAAACAGATAGAAAGACGTCCGGGCGGCAAAAAACTATGGCAAACTGCCATTTGTTTCTCTAGAATACGCAGCCCAATTTTCCGGCGCCTGGCGCTTTAACAACCAACCCATTGGAATAAGTTAGAATGGCACAACACATTTTTACCTCTGAGTCAGTTTCTGAAGGACATCCGGATAAAATCGCCGACCAAATCTCTGATGCGGTGTTGGATGCCATCCTGGAACAGGACCCAAAAGCCCGTGTCGCCTGTGAAACCTTCGTCAAAACCGGCATGGTGCTGGTTGGCGGCGAAATCACAACTTCTGCCTGGGTCGATATTGAAGAACTGACCCGCAGCACTATCCGCGACATCGGTTATGTGCATTCTGACATGGGCTTTGATGCCAATTCTTGCGCGGTATTAAGCGCCATC
>CBFGPY010000303.1:0-4525 GCA_965650755.1 uncultured Chromatiaceae bacterium
GGCTTACCCGGTTTTATTTTTCCGGATATTGTCGAGCAATTTGGTCTCGATGATTTTGCCACGTCAATGCAGGCTTTGGCCCATTTCACCTGTTACTCCACTGCGGAATTTGCCATCCGGCCTTTCCTGCAGCGCTACCCAGAGCAAAGCCTGCAGCAGCTGCTGCGATGGACAGAATCAGACAATGTTCATTTGCGCCGGCTAGCCTCAGAAGGCTGCAGGCCTCGTCTACCCTGGGGGCAGAAGCTGCCACAATTTATTGCCGACCCCACCCCCTTATTCCCGTTGTTACAACGGTTAAACCAAGATCCGGAGGATTACGTCCGGCGCAGTGTGGCCAACAACCTGAACGATATCAGCAAAGACCACCCTGATCTGGTGCTGCAACTGGCGCAGCAGTGGCATGGTCAACACCGGCATACCGACTGGATCCTGAAACACGCTTTGCGAGGCCTGTTAAAGCAGCGCCAGCCACAGGCATTGCAACTGTTTGGCTGCAACGTCCGACCGCTAGACGCCAGCCTGACCCTGGCACAGCAGCAGCTGAACTATGGCGAAGTGCTGAGCTTTGCAGCACGTTTGCAACTTCACGATGGCCCTGCACCGCTTCGTGTTGAATATGCGATTGATTTTGCTTCAAAAAACGGTAGTAAAAGGCACAAGGTATTCCAGTGGCTGCAACGGGAAGCCGGGCCCGGTGTGCTTGAGCTGCAGAAATCCTATCGGTTTAGCGACCTGACAACGCGCCGGCATTATGGCGGTGTCCATCGGCTGCACCTGATCGTCAACGGCAGTATCGTCGTAACTGCCACATTTGAATTGATCCGCGACAATTGATCCACCGCTTTCGGTTGGACTCTGCAGTGGGATCTTTTACACTAGCGCCACATTCATTCTGGCTAAGGTTATTTCATGTCCGAACAACAACATTCCGGCACCCACGACAGTACCCATTTCGGTTTTAAAACTGTTGCCCGGGACGAAAAAGTCTCGATGGTTGCCAATGTATTTCACAGTGTCGCGGCCAAATACGATGTAATGAATGACCTGATGTCGCTTGGTATTCACCGGCTGTGGAAACGCTTCACTATCGATTGCAGCGGCGTGCGCCCAGGCCAGAAAGTGCTCGACTTAGCTGGCGGTACCGGCGATCTGACTGCGTTATTTTCCCGTCGTGTCGGACCAACCGGGCAGGTGATCCTGGCCGATATCAACGCATCGATGCTGAATGTCGGCAAAGACAAACTACGTGACATGGGCCTAGTGAATAATATCAGCTACGTGCAGGCCAATGCCGAGGCCTTGCCTTTTGCTGACAACAGTTTTGACATCATCACCATCGCTTTTGGCCTGCGCAATGTCACAGACAAAGACGCGGCATTACGTTCAATGTTCCGCGTGCTTAAACCTGGTGGCCGTTTATTGGTGCTGGAATTTTCCAAACCAACTGAAGCCTGGCTCAGTAAAGTATATGACCTGTATTCTTTTAAACTGCTGCCGGCGATGGGTCAGCTGGTCGCCAACGACCGCGAATCTTATCAATATCTGGCGGAGTCTATTCGCATGCACCCGGACCAGGACACGTTAAAGCAGATGATGCAGCAAGCAGGTTTTGCAGAAACCAGCTACCACAATCTGACCGGTGGTATTGTTGCCCTGCACCGTGGTTATAAATTCTGACAGGACCATCATGCTGAAACTGTTGCTGCCCGGTTTACTATGTACTATCGCAGAAAAAGTACTGAACCCGATCATTGGCATGGACCCGGATGCGCAGACGCGTCTCAACCGGCTGCAGGGTAAACAGTTTGCTGTGCGGCTGCGTGGCATTCCGCTGCGGCTGGTGTTTACTGCACAGCAAAACGGCATCTGGCTGAACAGCCACGACGAGCCGGTTGATTGCAGTATTAGTGCAGACCTGCTGGCTTTGCAGCAACTCTCAGACCCCAGCCAGCTGACCCGGTTGATCCGTGAAGACAAACTGCAAATCGATGGTGACCTGCAAACACTGCAACAATTTTCGCAGTTTTTTCAGCAACTGAATCCGGATTGGCAGGAACGATTATCTGTTTATCTTGGTGATGCGGCGGCGCACAAAGCCGCCGGTGCCATCCAGCTGCTGCAGCGCAGAGTCCGGCAATATCTGCAACAGACTGAACACAGCTGCATTGAGCTGGCACAAGACGAATTGCGCCTGACCCCGGTCGCGGCTGAAGTGCAGCAATTTAGCCAGGATGTCAGTGCTGTTGCCGCCCGCACTGAACTTTTACAACGCCAGCTTGCTGGCCTGCTTCCGCAGTCACAGGCCTTCGCATGAGCATCACTCGTTTCTATCAGATTATTAAAACCCTGTTACAGCACGGCCTTGATGAGCTGATCCCGGCACAATGGCGGCCCTGGTGGTTGAAGCCGCTGCGGCTGGTTTTATTCTGGCTGCGCAACCGCCACCCCGAACAAAGCCCAGGCGTCCGGCTGCGGCTGGCGTTGCAAAGCCTGGGGCCGGTCTGGGTTAAATTTGGCCAGATGCTGTCGACCCGGCGTGATTTGTTTCCACCACAACTCGCCGATGAATTGGCCAAACTGCAGGATAAAGTCGCGCCTTTTGACGGCCGCCAGGCACAGCTGTTAATTCAGCAGGCGCTTGGGCTCCATGACATCAACGAATTATTCAGTGAGTTTGCCGTGACGCCGCTGGCGTCCGCATCTATCGCGCAGGTGCACACAGCCCGGCTGCGTCTGGCGGATGGCACAGCGCCTGAAGTCGTCATTAAAGTGATCCGGCCAGATATTGAGCAACAAATTCAGGCCGATCTGGCGTTGATGGCAGACTTAGCTATTGCCGCCGCCAGGTTTTTGCCCGATGGCAAACGGCTGCGGCCGCGTGAAGTTGTCGCTGAGTACCGTAAAACCATTCTCGACGAACTGGATTTACAGCGCGAAGCTGCCAATGCGATTCAACTGCGCCGCAACTTCGAAGGCTCAGAATCACTGTATATTCCCTTTGTTTACAGCGACCACAGCCGGAAAAATGTCATGGTGATGGAACGCATCTACGGCATTCCGGTATCCGACACTGAGCGTTTAATTGCCAATGGTACCGATATGGAATTGCTGGCAAAACGCGGCGTTGAAGTGTTTTTCACCCAAGTGTTCCGCGACAGTTTTTTCCACGCCGATATGCACCCCGGCAACATCTTTGTCGCGCCGGACAAACCGCATAACCCACAATACATCGGCATCGATTGCGGCATCGTCGGTACGCTGAACCGCGAAGATAAGCGTTATCTGGCCGAGAATTTTGTCGCTTTTTTTAACCGCGATTATCGCAAGGTCGCGGAGCTGCATGTCGATTCGGGCTGGGTGCCGGCGGACACTTCCATCGAAGAATTTGAAAGTGCGATCCGTACTGTCTGTGAACCGATTTTCCAGAAACCGCTGGCCGAGATCTCTTTTGGTCAGGTGCTGATGAATCTGTTTAATACCGCCCGCCGCTTTAATATGCAGGTCCAGCCTCAGCTGGTGTTGTTGCAAAAAACCTTGTTATATATCGAAGGCTTAGGCCGGCAGCTGTATCCGCAACTCGACTTGTGGAAAACCGCCAAACCGTTTCTGGAAAACTGGGTGAAACAGCAAATGGGCCCTTGGGCTATGCTGCGGCAAATTAAAGAGAATTTGCCGTTCTGGGCCGAAAAATTACCAGAAATGCCCACGTTGCTGCACAGCTATCTGCAGCAACAACCGCGATCGCAGCAACAGTTACTGGCGCAATTACAACTACTGCAGCAGACGCAGCAACAACAAGGCCATAGCCTGAAGCTGATGATTGTCGCAGCAGCTTTGATTATCAGTGCCACCGTTTTGTTGGCGCTGGGTCAGCAATCATTAGCACTTGGCGCTTTTGCGTTAGGGGCTGTGGGCGCAGGTAAAGCAATATTGTCATAATTTTTTTATAGAATCCGCGCAGGGATCGGCGCCGGGCATGGAGTTCGGGCGGATAACAAGCGTATACTGGTACAGTTTTTAGTCTGAGGAAGCATATATCATGGGTCTTGGTGGCGTAAGTATTTGGCAGTTGCTGATTATTCTGGTGATTATCGTGTTGTTGTTTGGTACCAAACGTCTGCGCAACATCGGTAACGATCTCGGCTCTGCGATCCGCGGTTTCCGCAATTCAATTAAAGAACCGGAAGAGTCCGCCGAACAGGACGCAACTTTTCCAACTGAAGCCAAACGCGATGCCGCAGTGACAGCTCAACCAACCACTGCACAGCCCGCCGCACCGGTCCAAAGCGCGGCACCGGTAAATCAGGTACAAGATAAGCACTGATGAGCTTCTGGGAACTGGTTGTTGTTGGCGTCGTTGCCTTGCTGGTGTTAGGACCAGAAAAGCTGCCCGGCGCTATTCGCACTGTGACGGGCACCATCCGTTCTATCCGCGAATTCGGCCATCAGATGAAATCTGAATTGTCGGATGAACTGCGGGTGCATGAATTACATGAAAAACTGCGTCAGGCCGAAGAAAAAG
>CBFGPY010000304.1:0-4506 GCA_965650755.1 uncultured Chromatiaceae bacterium
TTGCCGGGCCGGCATCACCTGCATATCGAACCGCAGCTGGAGCAATATCAGGTCACTATTGCACTGGAAGCCGGCCCGCTGGACCAGCCGGCAGAACTTACTTTCCATTCCACCGCCACTGAAACGGAGCTTCACCATGTGGAAAACCCTGATCGTCGATGACGAGCGCCTGGCGCGCAGCGAATTAAAACGTTTGTTGCAGGCCCATCCACAGATTGAGATTGTCGCCGAAGCTGACAGTGCCGACAGCGCGCGCGACATTCTGGCAGCGCAGCCTGAAATCAGCCTGGTATTTCTCGATATTCAGATGCCGGGCAGCACCGGGCTGGAACTGGCAGCAGAACTCAGACCCAACCTGTTTTTTGTGTTTTGCACCGCGTTTGACAGCTTTGCGCTGGACGCCTTTGCGCTGAATGCGCTGGATTATCTGGTAAAGCCCATAGTGCCGCAGCGGCTGGCGCAGAGCTTAAGCCGCTTGCCGGCCGCAGCTGCAGCCACTGCCAGCGATAACAGCCAGCAAAGCTATTTACCGGATCACCACGGTTTATTACTCAAATTCGGCGAAAACAGCCGTATTGTGCGGTTAAGTGAAATCAGCCGTTTTGAATCGGTCGGCAACCACAGTGCGGTCTATACGCCGTACGGCAAAAGTTTTGTATTAAGTTCGCTGTCGCGTATCGAACAACGACTCGACCCACAGCAATTTTTTAAAGCCAGCCGCGCCGACATTATCCGCATCAGCGCCATCACAGCATTAGAGCCCGGTCTTGCCGCCGGCAGTATGCTGGCCATGCTGCAGGACGGCCAGCAAATCGATGTCAGCCGCCGCCAGGTGCAGCAACTCAAAAACTTGTTTGGTGGTTTTTAGCCGGGATCAGCAGCGAGCCGTCTATCGCGGTTGCCGCTGCAAACTGGGTTGGCGTTTATGGACAGCAGCTAAAAGCGAATTGCGGACAATCCAAATATGTAATGTACGGCGTGTGACGCCCAGCGGGCTTCGCTGAGCGTACCTACGATCTCAATTGCTTAGTAGGTACGCGCAAGCGTCAGCGCCGCCGTACATGGCATTTTCCGATGTCCGCAACTGCCACAAACCATGTATGCACAACGGTCTTCAACCCTCAGTCACCAGCGCACCATGTCGCTGTTTCATGACTGCCGCGATTAATTGCAAACCACGCTCCAGATCTGTCGGGCTGATATTGGCGATACCAATCACCAAACCGGCTGTAGTTTCGCCGGCAAACTGGTATTTCGACAATAACGCCGGTGCAAAACCTGCAGCGGCCAACCGCTGTTGCAGCAAAGGGCCATCAAACGATGCTTGCATGGCAACCGGGCAACGCAGCACTAAATGTAATCCGGCGTGCAGCGCATGCAGCTGCCAGTCGGGTAAATACCGGCTGGCCAGCTGTTGCGCCAGCTGTTGTTTCTGCTGATACAGTTTGCGCATTTTACGCAGGTGCCGGCTGAAATGACCTTCGCTGATAAAATCGGCCAGCGCGGCTTGGGTCAGCAGCGGAATATCGCCATGAATGGCTTGCACTATCGCCGCTGCACGCTGAATTAAGCTCGCCGGCGCTACCAGATAACCTAGCCGCAATGCCGGCAACATGGTTTTGCTGAAGCTGCCGACAAAAATTACGCCTTGGCCCTGTGCCAAGCCCTGCAGGCTGGCAACAGGCCGGTGCTTAAACTGAAACTCGCTGTCATAGTCATCTTCCACCACCCAACAGCCTTGTTGCTGCGCCCACTGTAAAATCGCTAACCGTTGTGACAACGGCATAATACCGCCCATCGGATATTGATGGCCTGGCGTCAGGAACAGCGCTTTGCAATCCTGCTGCGCTGCCAAATCTTCAGCGACCACCCCCTCAGGCCCGGCGGCGTTCAGATAGCCAATAGTTAAATCCAGCAATTGCAGCGCCTGGCGCAGCCGACCATAACCCGGTGACTCCATCAGCACTTTGTCGCCCCGCGCGGCCACCAGCAGCGCCGCGATATACAACCCCTGCTGCGCGCCGGCGGTGATCAGGATTTGCTGTTCAGTGCAGTGCACTTGCCTGGACTGTTGCAGATACAGACATAACGCCTGACGCAGTGGTAGATAACCCAACGTATCCCCGCCAACCCCCAACAGCGGCCGGCTGGCATGGCGCTGCAATAAACGTTGCCAGATCCGGTAAGGAAAAGCGCTGAGATCCGGTACGCCAGGCTCCAGCAAGCCGGTCTTAAAGGGGGTTGCAATCTGCCGCGGGGTATCGGTGCTGGTTGGTTGCTGTGTAGAGGCACTGCCCAGATTTGCTGCCGGCACAGGGTTGTTTGGTAAACCAGCACGCGCCACACCACGGCTGACCTGAAAATAAGCATCCGGCAGTTGCGTAATCACGCAATAACCCCGTCCGGGCTGGCCTTGCAGATAACCTTCCGCCACTAACTGCGCCAACGCGGCGTTGACCGTATTGCGGCTGAGCTGCAGTTCGCTCGCCAACACCCGGCTCGATGGCAACAAAGCGCCACTGGGCCAAAGCCCGCTTAATAAGGGTTGCCGCAACGCTTGATAGAGCTGGCGCTGCAAACTGCCTTCGCCACTGAGCTGGATGCTATCGGGTTCAATACGCATAACTGGATCCATTACTTTATCAAAACTGGTGCTTTTTATAGAACCAACGCCCGCTTAAGCTGCATTTGAACAGCCAATCAACACAAGCACAAGCCGGTTTTTTCAGGAGTACTGTATGCCACCCATCACCAACCAAGCTTTTACCACCACAGGCGCCGAGCTGACCATCGATGTGGAGCCCTGGCAACCTGAACTGCTGGATGAATATCTGGCGCTGTACCGCTCGTCCGGTATTAAACGGCCATTGTCAGAGCGTGCCCGCATGGCACAACTATTCAGCGGCGCCAATCTGACCATCAGTGCCCGCATCGACGGCAAGCTGGTTGGTCTGGCCCGTTGTTTAACGGACGGCGCTTTTGTTTGTTACATCGCCGATTTGCTGGTCGCCGGTGATCTGCAGCATTCAGGCATAGGCCGGATCTTATTACGGGCCGTTGCTGAGCATAGCGGCCCTCAGGTTCAGCAGTTGCTATTAAGTGCACCGAGTGCCATGGGCTATTACCCCAAAGTGGGCTTTCAGGCCATCAACAATGCATTTGCCGTGCAACGTACACAATGATGCGGCCGCAGCGGCACATCGCTTTTGAGGTTGAATATGACTCCGACTTACACGCCCGCTCACTATGCGTTGGATGATCCGCAACTGATCCGGCAGTTTTTACAACAACATTATTTTGGTTTGTTGCTGACGGCCGATTTACAGCTCAGCGCGATCCCATTTTTGTTTGAATGGGATCAGCTGACAGGCCTGACCGGCAAAGTGTACGGCCATTTAGCTGCACAAAACCCGCAACTGCAAGGCCTGCAGGATGGCGATAAAGTGAAGCTGGTGGTGCAGGGTCCACATGCATTTGTCGCAGCTGAGTGTTATCAACAGCAGCCGCAGGTCGCCACCTGGAATTACAGTCTGGTGGAAATCAACGGCACTGTGCAGTTGCTGGATACCCGCAACACGCTGGCGTTAGTGCGCCGGCAACAAGCCGAAGCTAATCGGGCCTTGCCGCAACAGGTACAGGATGGGTTGATCCGCCAGGCAGGTACTGATTCTGGCGTAACAACTGCCCGCCAGAGCAATCTTGCTTATGAAAAGCAGTTGTCCGCTGCCATCACGGGTTTTGTAGTGAGGATCGAATCACTGCACGCCAAAATGAAGCTGTCGCAGAACAAAACACCGGCGGCACGGCAGGATGTGCTGCAATTTCTGCAGCAATCGGAGCGGCCACAAACGGTGTGGCAATTGATGCAGGCGCAAGGGGTGCTCGCAACTGAAGGAGCAGTAACATGAGCAAAGACGGCAATCTGGCCATTCGGCATATTACCCGGCAAGACCTAGGGGCTGCTGAATGATCTGGAGGTGCGCGATGAGTATTTGCCCGGCGCCAGGTGCAGCAACTCAAAAACTTGTTTGGTGGTTTTTAGCCGGGTGTTTGAAATGAGCGAATTGCAGAAATTTACCGGATTTTGTACGGCGACGCTCACGCTTGCCGTACCTACGATCTCAATTACCTAGTAGGTACGCGCAAGCAACGCGCCGCCGTACAGGACGATTAAAAATGTCCGCAATTAGCACAAAGTCCCGGTTCAGCCGCCAACAATCCCCAGCGGCTTGGTTTGTTGCCATAAACCCCGGGTGAAATCCGGGAAATCGCGGCTGTTACCACGGTCGGCGACTGAGGCGACCGACAGCGGTAACACTGCCGACCAGGCGGCGCCGTCGTAGACGTCCTGATCCAATGGTTCGGCGTTACGCAGGCAATAAATTAACCGCCAGCACATCAGAAAATCCATGCCACCGTGGCCGCCATTGCGTTCCGCTTCGCGGCCCATGCGCTGCCACAGCGGGTGATCGTACTGCTGATACCAGGGCGTCATATCCATATCCC
>CBFGPY010000305.1:0-4499 GCA_965650755.1 uncultured Chromatiaceae bacterium
CTGGTAACTCTTTAAGCTGCCATCGCTGACCTGCACGTCTATCTGTACCTGGGTTACCGTTTCCTGCCGATCGGCAAAATAACTGAATTGCCCATTTTCCTGCAGGCTGAATTGCCCCGGCGGCGCTGCACTGAGCCGGCTAAAGGTTAGTACATCATTTTCGGCATCCTGCGCCTGTAACTGGCTCTGAAACTTGGTGCCTTTGCTAAGGGTAAAATGTTGCGGGCTCACCTGCGGTGCGGTATTTGGCGCATCAATCAGCTGAAATTTGACTGTGGTCAGCGTCGTCGATTTATCCGCATAGACCAGATAAAACTCCAGATGGTCAGTACTGGCAGGTTCTTTTTTACTGACGGTATAACTGAACAGTCCATCTTGGCTAACACTGAACTCACCATGTTTAGGTTTGCTATACAGGACAAACCTGACCTGATCGTCCGGATGGTACAAAGCCGGCAGCTGACCGGTGAAGGTCTGGCCTTTTAACACCGCAAACGCTGCCGGCAATGGATTGGGTTGACCAGCCGAGGCGCGATACAACAAGGTCAGCACTGCGTCGGAGGAATAAACCTGACCGTCATACACGCGGAAGCGGATTTGCTGCGGCTCAGTACCGGGTTTATAACTGGCATCAAGCTGAAAACGGCCATCCGGCTGTAACTGCAGATAAGGATTGGCTGCAGTGTCGACCAGGCTGAAACTGAGTTTGTCACCGTCCGGATCTATCGCCTGCAGCTGGCCTGTTTGTGTCTGGCCGGCTTTCACCTGCACAAAAGCAGGCTGCGCCACCGGCGGCTGGTTTTGCGCCTCACTCAGACTGAATTGGATTTGCGCGGTTGGACTGCCGGCACTGTCGAGCTGAAATTCAATTAAATCGGAAGTTTGCGTCGCCTGACGTGGCGCCATATACACAAAATTGCCGGCACTGTCGGCGCTGAAATAGCCGGCACCGGCTTTATTTACCCTAAAGCCTACTTTCTCACCTTCGGCTGTTTGTGCCTGTAACTTGCCACTGAACTGCCGGCCTTTATTGACCTGATAACTGGCCGGGATGGGTTGTGGCTGGCCCGGGCTCACTGCCAGATTGATATCAAAAACGCTGACTGCCGATTTTAGCTGGCCGTCTGATGCAGTCACACTAAAACTGACAGTGCGGGCCGGTAATAACGCGGGAACTTCATAGCGAAAACTGCCGTCCGTCTGTAGCTCAAGCTTACCAAAGGACGGTGCCTGCACCAGCTGAAAACTAACTGCATCCTGCTCAGTATCCGTAGCCTGTAAACGCCCTTCCAGTTTGCTGCCGGACCAGCCCTGTAACGGCGTTACCGTGATCACCGGTGCCGTATTCTGCTTTTGTATTATGTCCGGTTTGTTGCTGGTCTTGGATCCGCCGCCGCCACCGCCACAAGCGCTCAGCAACAATAAACATAAGGTGCTGAATAAAAATCCTTTTTTCATCTTAATTGCTGCATTCCAGTTTAATAAAGCAGCAAAGTTAACGAATGAAAAAGCAAAAAACAACCAAAAATATTACATTTGATTGTTTTTATTTTTCCATTTGCCTGCGTAATTACACCTTAAATTTCAACACCATGGCTTCAAGCTGATCAAATTGCTGTTGTAAGGCCTGGCATTCCTGCAAGGTCGCCTGCAGGTTCTGCTGACCTTGTGCCGACAAGGCACTGATTTGGTGAATATCATGGTCCAGTGAGTGGATCACGCTGTTTTGTTGCTCTGTGGCATCAGCGACAGCATGGTTAGCACCATCAATGGCGTCTATCGCCTGATTGACCTGCTGCATCCGTGCACCGGCTTCACTGGCGAGCGCCACACTGCGACCGGAATCGGCGATACTGGCTTTCATTACGCTGACCGCACTGGCCGAACCGGCCTGCAACTGGGCGATAATAGTCTGAACCTGCTGGGTCGATTGTTGCGTCCGCTGTGCCAGTTGCCGCACTTCGTCGGCAACTACGGCAAAACCCCGGCCGGCGTCACCGGCCCGCGCCGCTTCAATTGCAGCATTTAAGGCTAATAAATTGGTTTGTTCTGACACACCGCGGATCACTTCCAGCACCTGGCCGATACTGGCGGTGTATTGCTCCAGACTATCCATGGTTTGCTGTGCTTCGGCCATTTTGGCTGCTAAGGCTTCAATTGCCTGAATATTCTGGTTCAGCACCTGCTGGCTTTGGGCTGCAGTCTGATTGGCCGCACTGGCCAGCTCAGAGGCCTGGCCGGCATTGCCGGAGATACCGGCTGCGCTGGAGGACAACTCGTTAATTGCGGTCGCGACGCTGTCAGTGCGCTGCACTTGTTCGCTGTACATCTGCATACTGGACTGGGTTTGCTGCACCAGGCTGTGGATGGACTGATCAAGGCTTGCCGTGGTGCTTTTCACCTGACGGATGGAGCTATGGATTTTCTCGACAAACTGATTAAAAGCATGCGACAAGCGGCCAAATTCGTCCTGATTCTGCACTGTCAGACGGCGGGTTAAATCGCCCTCCCCTTGTGCGATGTCTTCAATCGCCTGATTCAGCACCACCATAGGCCGCATCAGTCCCTGCAACAGCAGCTTCATCAGCACCACTATCGCAACCACCCCGAGGATGATGTACAGCAATGCCATATTGCGGAACGTGTCGACCGAGGCATACACCAGCTGCGGGTCCACCACTACGCCCAGATACCAATTGACGTTTTTGATACCGGTCACCGGGATAAAAGACACCAGCCGCTGCTGTCCGGCGATGCTGACTTCGGCAAAACTTTTTTGCAACGGCATGGCCTTACCAAAATACGCCGCCATCGGTTTGTCGTTTTGTTGTTTATCCGGGTGGCTGAGAATGCGGCCTTGTTCGTCTAATAAAATGGCAAAACCAAAACCGAGGAAATCAATTTCATTGACGATGCGGCTGATGGTCTGCATATCAACATCGCCACCAGCGACTCCACTGAATTGTCCGTCCTTTTGCACCGGCACAACGGCGGTCAGGGTCAGGTCATTGGTCGTTGCGTCAATATAAGGGGTTGTAAACGCAGTATCGCGTTTTTGCTCGCCGAGCTGATACCAGGGCCGGCCGGTCGGGTCATAATCGGCCGGCAACTGGATCGATGGGTCATCCAGCAAGAAGGTCCGGTCAGCGGTGCCGATATAAACGTTTTTAAAACCGCCGGCGCTGCGGGCATCCTGCAGGCGGCGGATAGTAGTGGCTTTGTCGTCACTGGCCTGATGGCCGTCGGCGACCGCTTTGACAATTTGCAGGCGTGCATTCAGCCAGTTGGCAATATTACGCGACACGGACTCTGACACTTCGGTCAGCACAGCTTCAAGCTGGTCATGCGTCTGCCCGCGTAACAATACAAAGTTGTTGATGGTAAACAAACCCAGTACTGTCACCAGCAACACTGAGGCTGCCAATGTGACTTTAGTGGTGAACTTAAATGTTTGAAACATAGGTACGCCTTTGTTTTTATTTCGGTTTGTGCTTTTCCTTTGTAACAAAAGCCAACCGCAAAGTCTCGTCCCTGTCCACCAAATTTACTGCTGATCCCGGCAAAACGACCTGCATCGCAGATTGCGCCGCCAGCTGAAACTTATTCAGCTGTCAGACTAAAACCATCAGCGTCTAATGCCGCCGGGAACTGCTGGCGAAATTGTTGCAGCGCAGGCAAATCCAGCCGGTGGCGCAAAACCCCGGCTTCACCCGGCGACAGTTCTGCCAGCGGCTCCCCCAGATAATTCAGGATCACCGAATCGCCGCTGTAGCCATGGCCGTTGCCGTCGACGCCAACCCGGTTGCAGCCGAGTACATAGGCCTGATTTTCTATCGCCCGGGCTTGCAGCAATGTACTCCAGATCCGACCGCGCGCTGCCGGCCAGTTCGCCACATAAATCACAGCGTCGTAGTCATTCTGGTTGCGGGAGAATACCGGGAAACGCAGGTCGTAACAGACCTGCAATAACAAACGAAAACCTTTGAACTCCACAATCACCCGACGTTGGCCCGGCTGGTAATGCAAATCTTCGCCGGCCATACGGAATAAATGCCGTTTGTCGTAATAAGCGATTTTGCCTTCCGGCTGTATCCATAACAACCGGTTATAAATGCCGGCATCGGTCGCCACCGCCATATAGCCACAAATCACTGAACCCAGTTGCTGCTCCTGCTGCTGCAGCCACTCCACTGTGGATCCTTGCATGGTTTCAGCGATTTGCTGGCTTTGCATAGAAAAGCCGCTGTTAAAAGTCTCAGGCAAAATGATCAGATCGGCGCCGGAGGCCTGCCATAACAATGGTTGCAGTAATTCACGATTGGCGGCGGCATCCTGCCAGACCAATTCGGTCTGAATTACGGCAACGTCCAAAGCTGCTGTACTGCTCATCATCAACTCCTTACCGGCTCGATTGACTCAGCGTCTGCAACCGTGCGGCAGCCTGAGCTAAAGTGTCGGGTTGTTTGGCAAAACAAAAACGAATGATCCGGCTGTCCTGC
>CBFGPY010000306.1:0-4497 GCA_965650755.1 uncultured Chromatiaceae bacterium
ATTAAAATCACAAATTCAGCAGTTGAGCTATCAGGGTTATCAGGCAGCAGGTAAAACCTGGCAAGGTCACGGCTTACTCGAAGCCTGGGCCCATTTTCAGCATCAGCCGGCCCGCCAGCCGGCAGGCCTGGCACCGCTTTATCCTAACCGCTGAATTATTTTGGCTGGCCTGCACAAAAAACGCAGGCCAGCCGGTCTTTGTTGTGATGTCAGATTTTGCGGAGTGCAAATGAGTAACGCACAACAACGCTATGAAGCGTTAGTCCGGACTTACACACCGGACCTTTATCGCTACGCCTACTGGCTCAGCCGCTCTAAAAGTATCGCCGAAGATTTAGTACAGGATACCCTGCTGCGGGCCTGGAAAAATCTGGCACAGCTACAGGAAGCGCAGGCCGCGAAGGCCTGGCTCTTGACCATTCTGCGCCACGAAAACGCCAGGCGTTTTGAACGCAAACAGTTCGAATACAGCGACGTCGAACAGGACAGCATTGAAGATCCGCATCAATCGCCGGAGCACGGCGTAGCAACCGATCGTCTGCATCGGCTTATCTTAGAACTACCGCAGGATTACCGCGAACCCCTGGTCATGCAATTGTTACTTGGCATGACCGGCGATGAAATCGCCACTGTGCTGCAGCTGAATCTGAACACTGTCAATACCCGACTATTTCGCGGCCGCGCCCAGCTACGCGCCAGACTACAACCTGAGGCCGCAGGAGTACCATCCCATGGATAATCTTTCATTACGCCGGGCTTTATTTGAAGACCCAAACAGTGTCAGCGCTGAAGCCTTACAGGACCAACCGCAGCTGCAGCAGCTACAGCAGGAATTACAAAGGCTCGACGATAGTTTACGCACTCAATTAGCTATTGAGGTGCCGCCGCAACTGACTGAGCGGGTCTTGTTAAATCAGCGCATGCTGCCCGTGCCAAAGCGCTGGTACCAAAAACCTTTACCTTATGCGACGGCGGCCGCACTGCTTGTCTCTGTCTTGTATTGGCAACAGCCGCTGCAAAATGGACCGGCCGACCTTGGTCAACATGCACTGTCGCACGTCTATCATGAGATGGCGGCGCTGCGTGCTGAGACACTGTTAAGCCCGGCCGATCTGAGCCCGATGTTCAGCCAGCTTGGTATCAGCGCCGATTTCCCGGTGCCGGTCCGTTATGCCCGCTTCTGTGACTTTGAAGGTGTCCGCTCTTTACATCTGGTGCTGGACATCGATGGCGAGGCTGTCACCTTGTTTGTCGTACCGGATACCGGGCTGCCAGGTGTTATCGAACAAGCAAAGATTAAACCCATGCAGTTCGCCGATGCGCGTTTTTTTGGTCAAGCAGTAGCACGACAACAGCACAAACTGGTGTTAGTGGCAGAGCAACCACAATTACTGGCGGCGACCAGCAGTATGCTGGAAAAGTCACTTCGTTTTAACATTTGACCGTCACTGGTAGCAGCCAACCGGCAGTTCACAGAAAACAGCTGGTTCTGCGCATCGACTATTGTTAGCATGGCGGCGCCATTATTTGCGGCGCTGCCCTACTTTGCACAAACCACAACGGCACCATAACAATAAACAACAGGTCGAGGAATTTCAGTGGAAACAGGTACCATCCTTGCGCTTGCGATCTATTTTGTCGCAATGCTCGCTATTGGACTTTACGCCTATCGGCAGTCCAGCAGCAATTTGTCCGAATACATGCTTGGCGGGCGAAAACTCGGCCCCGGTATCACCGCATTGTCTGCCGGCGCCTCAGATATGAGTGGTTGGCTGTTAATGGGTTTACCCGGCGCGTTGTACGCAGCTGGGATCTCACAAATCTGGCTGGCTGTTGGTCTGATATTGGGCGCCTGGGCGAACTATCTGTTTTTAGCGCCGCGCTTTCGCCTTTACACCGAAATCGCCAACGACTCTATTACCTTACCTGACTATTTTGAACACAGATTTGCTGACAAAACCCGGGTGTTAAGGCTGATTTCTGCGTTAGTGATCGTGGTGTTTTTTACACTTTATACCGCCTCTGGCGTCGTAGCCGGTGGCAAGTTATTCGAAAGTGTATTCCAGCTGGATTATTTTTATGGGTTGGCGCTGACAGTTTCTGTGGTGATTGCCTATACCCTGCTCGGTGGTTTTCTGGCAGTCAGCATGACTGACTTCGTTCAGGGCATCATTATGTTTCTGGCGCTGGTGATAGTGCCTCTGGTGGCTTTAAACGTTGTGGGCGATGTCGGTACCACTTTAACTATTGTGGAATCGCTCAATCCAAACCATCTGGACTTGTTCACCGGCACCAGCGCCTTGGGAATCGTGTCTCTGCTCGCCTGGGGTTTTGGTTATTTTGGCCAACCACATATCATCGTGCGGTTTATGGCGATCCGTTCTGTAAAAGATTTCCCGGTGGCACGCCGCGTTGGCATGTCCTGGATGATTATCTCTTTAATGGGCGCTGTGGCTACCGGTTTTATCGGTATTGCTTATGTACATCAGACCAAACAGCCGTTACAGGACCCCGAAACTATTTTTATCATGTTGTCGCAGGTGCTGTTTCATCCCTTTATTACCGGCTTTTTGCTGGCCGCTCTATTGGCTGCAGTGATGAGCACCATTTCCAGTCAGTTATTGGTGACATCAAGTGCTTTGACGCAGGATTTCTACAAAACCTTTTTAAATCAGCAAGCTTCGGACAAAACTCAGGTACTCGTAGGTCGTTTGTCTGTGTTACTGGTTGCAGTAGTGGCTATCGCTATCGCATTGGATCGCAGCAGCTCGATTCTGGATTTGGTCGGTAATGCCTGGGCAGGTTTTGGCGCAGCCTTTGGCCCGGTCATTCTGATTAGCCTGTACTGGCGCCGGATGACCGCGGCGGGCGCGCTCGCTGGCATGGTCGTCGGTGCCGGCACAGTGCTGTTCTGGGTGTTCAGCCCGCTGCAAATTCAGGGGCAACAACTCAATGACTATCTGTATGCGATGGTACCGGGAGTCTTCTTTGCCGCTCTGGCCGTCGTTCTGGTTAGTTTACTGACCAAAGCGCCAGACCCTGTCGTGAACCAGCATTTCAGCGAGCTGGAAAAGCAGCTGGCCGGTTAAATCCCGCAGTGCTCAGTCGATTGGACTGAGCACTTTCTCTCCGACAAAAAGCCACAAATTTTATTAGCCAGCCCTTGTGGTTCTTTGCTACATTGCTCAGGGAGCAAATGCCGAGGACACAAGCAGTTATGTACTTTTACGCCGCCCGCCAGCCTATCCTAGATCGGGAAAAAAACCTGTACGCCTACGAGTTATTGTTTCGTGACGGCCTGGCGAATGTCTTTCCGGATATCGATGGCGACGAAGCGACGTCGAAGATGATTGCCGGCAGTCAGTTTAATTTTGGTCTGGACGACTTTTTAGGTGATAAGCCAGGTTTTATAAATTTCACCCTCGAAACCCTGCTGAAAAAATTTCCCAGTATGCTGCCACGGGAACAGGTGGTCGTCGAGATCCTGGAGACGGTGCAACCCGGCAAAAGGTTATTGGCCGAAGTGCAACAATTAAAAGAACAAGGCTACGTGATTGCGCTGGATGACTATATCCATCAGCCGGTCTGGCGGCATTTTTACCCATTTATCGATATCATAAAAATCGATTTTCGTAGTACCGATGCTGACACTATTCAGCAGATTTTGCAGGCAGTCACCCCTTTTCCGAATATCAAGTTACTGGCGGAAAAAGTCGAAACGAACGCCGAATTCCAGAACGCTCTGGATATGGGATTCAGCTATTTTCAGGGTTATTTCTTCTCGAAACCGGAAATGCTGCAAAGCAAGGCACTATCCCCTGCTCAAATGACACTGGCCGAATTGTTGTATGAAACGTCCAAGTCAGAGATGGATTTAGCCCAGATTACCAGCATCTTTGAGCGCGACGTCAACCTGTCGTACAAGCTGCTGCGCTATTCCAACAGTGCTGTCTTTAAGCGGCGTTCAGAGATTGAGACCATCAAACAAGCTTTAGTGGTACTCGGCCAGCTGGAATTGAAAAAGTTCTTGTCGGTGCTGTTTACGGCGCAGGTCTCCAGTGAAAAACCGGCAGAGCTGATGCGACTTGCCATGACCCGGGCCAAGTTTGCTGAAGGCATCGCCACTTTGCACCGTCAGACGGATACCGCCAAAGCCTTTTTAACCGGAATGATGTCATTGATGGACGCTATCCTGGATGAGCCGATGTCCTCTGTGTTGACTAAATTACCTCTGGCAAAAGATATTAAAGACGCTTTAATTGGTGAACCAGGCTTACTGAGCGAATATCTGAACCTGGTCAAATGTTATGAACGCGCAGAATGGCAACAATCCAATGATGCCATTGCAAAACTAAAACTAGAGCCAAAAGTGCTGCCCGATAAATATCATGAAGCCGTGCAATGGGCGAATGAACAAATGCGGGTGTTAGGAGACGAAATATAATGTGTCGCCGTGTTGCAGTGCCACGGCGACCCAAAGCCGCAGACAGGTAAAAT
>CBFGPY010000307.1:0-4487 GCA_965650755.1 uncultured Chromatiaceae bacterium
GCGGCGCTGCACAGTGGCAACTCAAAGACGGCGTGATGACAGTCGCCCCTGGCAGTGGGGATATCCGCACTGTGGAGAATTTCTGTGATATCCAGCTACATCTGGAGTGGCAGTCACCACCGGCAGATCCGGCGAAAACCGGTCAGATGCGCAATAACAGCGGGATTTTTCTGCAGGAGAAATACGAAGTACAAATTCTGGATTCGTACCAAAACCCGACTTACCCGAATGGTCAGGCTGGCGCCGTGTACAAACAGACTATTCCGCTGGTGAATGCCACCAAACCAACCGGCCAGTGGCAGGTGTACGACATCATTTATAAAGCGCCGCGTTTTGATGGCAGTAAACGTGTCAGTCCAGGCTATGTCACAGTGCTGCACAACGGCGTCTTGCTGCAAAACCATACCGAAATTCTGGGCACTACGGAGTGGATTGGCCCACCACAACAACAGCCACACGGCTGTGCGCCGCTGAAACTGCAGGATCATGGCGACAAAGTCAGCTTCCGCAATATCTGGCTGCGTAAGCTCTGAGTGCAGCCGCGGACAAATGTTAAAAAGGGCCTGATGGCCCTTTTTTTGTGCTGACTGTGCTGTCGGCCTGTTATTGCGCCGCTTTATTGCGATGCGCTACTGTGCAAGCGCCGCCGGATCCATCCAGAACACTTCCCATAGATGCCCGTCTAAATCCAGTGCACTGCGGCTGAACATAAACCCTAAATCTTGCACCGGGTTTACATCGGCAGTGCCGCCTGCTGCGCCAGCCGTCGCGACAAACTGATTGACCGCGTCAATGCTGTCAGCATTCAGTGCCAGCATCACTTCGCTGCTGCCTGATGCCGGAATAGGTCTGGTGGTAAAAGTTTGCCATTTGGCGTGAGTCAGCAGCATCACAAAGATACTGTCGCTCCAGACCATGCAGGCAGCAGTGTCATCGCTAAACTGCATATTCTGGTTAAAACCAAGCTGTTGATAAAAGCTGATACTGGCGGGTAAATCCTGCACCGGTAAATTAACGAAAATCATCTTCGACATCATACACTCCTTGAGTTTGAGCTAAAGCCACTGCTGATGCAGTAACTGGTGCCTCTAGTCGTTTCGCCTCGAATGATTTCGACACCTGCCACAACAATATTGCGAAATTTTTTTTGCAGCTGCAAGGCGCTGACTCAACGGGCATTTTTCCGCCGCGCTACTGATAAGTTGTTATCACTGACTTTAAACCGCTGGATCATCTGCATCAGGGTGTCACCGAGCTTTTTCACATCTTGCCCAACGCTAAAAGCCTGAGCGCTGCACTGGCTGGAATCGATGAAACTTTGCTCCATCTGATCATAATAAAAAGTGACCTGAGTAAAGTTGTCCTGCTGTGAATGGATAGCCATAGCGATGCTGTCGACTTTCGCACTGATGTGCGCCATGGCGGCGGTGACGGCATTTAATTGTTCAATCGCAGCATCAATATGTTGGTTGGACAGATCTGCATTTAGTTTGCCTTGCTCCATCAGCTGCACCACCGCCAGAGTACCGTTTTGGATCGCCTGCACCATACCGGTGACGACTTCGGTTGACTGATGGGTTTTCGCTGCCAGGGAGCGCACTTCGTCGGCCACCACGGCAAAACCACGGCCGGCTTCACCGGCGCGGGCGGCTTCGATTGATGCGTTCAGCGCCAGCAAATTGGTTTGTGCAGCGATGTTTTTGATCACATCGACCACGGTGACGATGCGATCAGTGTCGCTCTTGAGCCGTTCAATAGCGTCCACTGAATGATCAATGAGTTGCAGCAGCTCAGCGGTAGAAGTGGCGACTTCGCTGACACGTTGCTGACTGACGGCAACGACGCTGTTGCCTTCGCCGGCAGCACCGCGGATCGCCTGCAATTCAGTATCCACTTGTTGTGTTGCGGTATGAGTATCCTGTAGCCGCTGATTTACCGCGTCGGCCTGACGGCGCTGTTCGGTAGTGGCCGCTGCGAGCTGACTGTTCACCTGATTCAGATCCTGCGAGCTCGGCACCAACCGCACCACCGATTTCAGCACCGCAGAAAAAGTGGTATCAATATGGGCGATAAAGGCGTTCATGCCTGCGGACAACGCCGCCAGTTCATCATGTCCATGTACATCCAGCCGCTGGGTTAAATCACCTTCGCCCTGTGCGATATCGTTGACGGTGTTCAGCATCAATAACACTGGTTTTAACAGCAGACGGGCAAACAACCAGCCGAGCAGGGCGCCGGCAAATAACGCGCCGATACAAGCCAGCAGTGCATTGTGCAGAATGCTTTGTTTGAGCTTTTCAACGGGTTGCAGAGCTTCAGCCGCGCTCATCTCAGAAATGATCACCCACTTGAGCCCATTAATTTGCAACGGTTTATAGGCGGTAAACACCGCATGATCGCCATTGTTAAAGTGGCCAACACCGGCTTTGCCGGCCAATGCCAGTTCGACCGGCGCTGTGCGCTGTGCCAGTAAGCCAATGCTGGTATTTTTCAGCTGCATGGCGTCAGCTGTGGCCTGGGTCAGACCGGCAGCGCGCTGCTGGCGGATAAAATCGTCTTTGCTGCTTAACAGACCGCGGCTGTCACTGCGCATAAAAAAATCGGCGCCGACCAGATAGGTTTCACCGCTTTCGCCAAAACCAGTTTCAGCCCAGGCTTTGTTGTGCGTCATCACATTGTTTAGGCGGTCGACCGGCAGCTGAAATATCAGTACGCCGCTGAGCTGTTGATTGATGAAAATCGGCGCGGCGATAAAGGCTGCAGGTGCGTCGTAAGATGGCAGGTAAGGTGCAAAATCAGTGATAAAAGTTTCACCGGGCGCTTTGGCCTGAAGCGCTGCGTGGTATGCCTGACCGAGGCCGGTATCTTTGTAGGGGCCGTGGTTAAGATTGGTGGCGAAATCCAGTTCTTTAAATACCGTGTACACCACGTTGCCGCTCTTTGCGTCAACGAGGAAAATGTCGTAATAACCAAATTTTTGCTGATAGGCATGCAAAGCCGGATGAAATTTACGGTGTGCCATGCCATAGGCATTGTCTTCCTGACTGTCGATCAGTTGATCTTTATTGCCAAGCGGCGCCGGATTGGCCGCGATAAACCGGTATTGCAGCGGCACACTGAGGGCTGCGGTGCTTTGCAGCAGAGCGTCGGGGTTCGCACTTTTGCCGCCGTTCAATTCCGCATAGCGGGCGTCGAATTGTTGCTGATAATACTGCTGCACTGCTTTGGTGCGATCTGTCAGCTCGCCGGCGGGAACAGCGGCGGGGTAGGCTGTAAATGCGCTGTGAAAGGCCGTCAGGGCTTCCTGCACCATTAAGTCTTCAGCAAAGGTTGCGACCTGATCCTGGATGGTTGCCAGATAGTCCTCGACATGACGGGCAGTCGAGTCGCGGGTGGCGGTCAGTTTTTGCTCTGCCGCTTGCTGTAAGGCGCTTGCGCCCTGATTAACAGCTTTGATGCTGAGCAAAATACTGAGCAGTAATGCCGGGATAAAAGCCAGCAAAGTGCCGGCGGAAATGAGTTTTGTACGCAGGGAAATCTTCATCAACAGGTCCTGTCTTGTGCTTGTTATAGTGCGCCCGGTTTCGTGGGCGGCTTATAGGGGCAAGCCGACAGAGCAATGGATATGCCACGGCAGAAGGACTTCAGACTAAGGTCGCAGTTATGCAGAAATGGTTGCGATTAGCTGCCGGAATTGATCGACCAGTTGCAGTTAGCAGATAAAAAAGCGCGGCAAAACGGCGGAAGTCCGCTGGGGGGGAGCGATGATAAATACAGTCTGTCAGACAGAATTGACTTCACCGGCAAGCTGCTGCACCAGTATGGTGCGGCAGGTGGGAATGCCTGGTTGTTAACACCAATCCGGTGTTAAAACCACTCCGGTGTTAAAAACGGGATTAGGGCCAGAACCAAGGCCTGCTGATAGACACTGCTGCGGCTCAGTTTATGTTGGGTCAGCAGGCCAATAGCGCCGCCGGCCTGTTTGATATTTTGTGTACCAAACAAATCGTCCATCACATCACCCAGTTCTTCGCCTTGTGCTAAGCGTTGTACCGCCGCAGCGGGCAGTTGCAGCGAAGCGGAGCGGGCGCGGCCTTCCTGCTTCCCGTCGCTGATCCGCATCCAGGCGAACGTCATGCCATCATCTAGTCCTGCTTCAATAGCCACATAAAAATCGGCGTGTTGCTGCTGTTGTAAATGGCGCAGCCGGTTGTCGGCACCAAGCAAAGTTTCTGCCGATGTCATCGGCTGAGCGGCGACGCCGGATTCGGTTTTAAAGCCAGTCACCAGACAGGGTTGATCGGGAAAAGCCAGATTAAATGCATCTCGGACGGCATTGATTTTAGCCGGGTTGGTTGATGCAACAGCGATGAGCCATGACATACTGAAGTTCCTGCGCGGAAAAACCGCAAAGTATACCGGTCCCTATTCAGGCTTGCATCTGTCCCTGGCATCTGTCCCTGTATAGTTGGTCGGATTTCTGTTAC
>CBFGPY010000308.1:0-4458 GCA_965650755.1 uncultured Chromatiaceae bacterium
GCCGTGGCCATTTTTCCAGCGACAAACCAGCATGCTGCTGGGCCCAGCGCAGCAGTTGTTCCCGGGCTTGCACCGCGTCATGCTGCTGACAGGCTTGTTTGAGCTTGCGGGCATTAAAGCGCACGGCAGAGTCGGCAACCGGCATCGCTACTGCTGGCGGGCGTTGATACCACTGCTGCAGCAACCACATTGCAACTGTCGCTAACCACAACACCAGCAACAGCCAGCTGCTGTAGCTGAAATACCAGTCTGACACCGGTTCTGCGGGCACAGGAACTACGCCTGGCTCCGGCACTGCCGTGTCATTGTGTTCTGGTTGCTGCGGATTGGGGCTGACCTGTAAAGTCACGGCCGGTAATACCGCAACATCCGGTTGATTGGTTTTGGTATTCCACCAGTGGACCTGAACTTCCGGCATGGTCAGAGTCCCGCTTTTATCGGCGATAATGGCGTAGCTGAACACCTTTTGCGCCACGATGCGGCCTTTGCGTTCGGCTTTGTGGCTTTGTGGCTGTTCCGGGTAAATTTTTGCGCCGTTGACTGTGCCAAGTGGCAGGTCCGGCAGTTGATGGTCGGCCAAATCTAATGCCGTTAACGTGATAGTGCGGGTGACAGGTTCACCCTGTACCAGCTGTTGTGCTGACGGCGACCATTCTTCGGTCAGTGCGACTAACTCTGATGGCAGCCAATGGTGCTGCTGGCCGTCGGGGATAGCACTCACGCTCAGCGTCAGTGGCTTGCCTTCTGCAGACACTGCCTTGGTGCGGGCGAAATAGTCATAACGTGAATTATCCCGGTCGATCATTTCACCGTTAAAAAACGGCGCACTCAGGGTTAAATTGCCACTTTTTTGCGGTACTACACTATAACGGCGGGTGATGGTCTGGTAGCGTTCACCGTTGACGATTTCGCTGTTTTCGACATCTTTGCCGACTTGCTCCACTTCAGCCCCGTTAAGCTCCGGCTGGCTTAAGTTGCCGCGTTGCAGTTCGCCTTTAAAGTAGATTTTGATTTCGTAATACAGCATCTGCTGCACGTGAACTGCTGCATGGCTGAAACTGTTTTCCAGGAAAAGTTCCGCGCCCTTGCCGCTGCTTTGGCTCGCCGGTTGGACTTCTATACTGATGGGGTTGCTACTGACGCTGCCAACCGTAAAAGCCGGAATAGTCAAAGTGCCGGTCCGGCGCGGAAATAAACTCAGTTGCCAGGCTGTACTCTGACTGGACTGACCGTTAATGATTTGCATGCTTTGGCTGACAGAAGGGCCGGAGACACGAAAATCGCTTTCCAGCACGGCGAAATCCAACAGACCAGCATCGACTTTCTCGTCAAGCACCAGTTGAAGCACAATAGCTTCCCCATACATCGCCGGGTTTTTATCAACGCTGGCCTTTAGTTGTGTCGCAGCTTGTGCCTGCCACAGCAGACTCAGGCCAACCAACAGCAGGCGGGAATACCATTTTACCATTCTTGTTGAACTCCACGCGGGATCGCTTGTTGCTGTCGTTTTTGATACTCCAGCAACATTTTGTTTTTTAATAATAAACTGGGTTCATCCTGGACTTTTCGCAGTAAATTTTCCAGTTGTTGACTCTGTTCCGGGCTGGCATTGGGCCAGGCTTGTTCGATCGCCTGCTGTTGCTGGTCCGGTTTCTCTGTTTTTTGTTCAGCTTCACTCTGCTGCTGTTTTTGTTGCTGAGTTTTTTGCTGTTGCGCCGGATCAGGCTCTTTGCCTTCGGCGTCGTTCTGTTCGTTTTGTTGTTGATCCTGCGACTGCTGCTCGCCTTGCTGGTCCTGCTGCTGGTTTTGCTGTTGTCCGTCCTTTTGCTCGCCGTCTTTTTGCTCACCGTTTTGTTGCTGCTGGTTATCTTGTTGTTTGTCGTCTGATTTTTGTTGCTCCTGCTGCTGTTCCAACAGTTTTTGCATCAGCTTGATATTGTCCTGCACACCCGGCAAATCGGCCTGTTGTTGGGCCGCTTGCTGATATGCCGCCAATGCCTGCTGATATTGCTGTTGCAGCGCCAGGCTGTTGCCGAGATTAAACAATCCGGCGGCAGATTTGTCCTGCGCAAACAGGCTGGCTGCGCCGGCGTAGTCGCCGGCGCGATAAGCGGCATTGCCTTGCCATAACGGGTCATTGAATTTGGCCTGCGCGCTGGCGTAATCACCGGCCTCATAGGCTTCCCGGGCCTGTTCAGTCCGGCTTTGCCACAAGTCCTGCCATTGCCAGCCTGCAGAGGTTGCTGTTTCTGCACTTTGGCTTTGTGGGGCAGGGCCTTCTGACGCCGGCACTGGTTGTGGCCAGAGCATCAGCAACAATGGCAGCACCAACAACTGCTGTTGGCGTAATGCCAGCAGCGCCAGGACAAGTAGCAGGTAACACAGGTAAATACCGGCGTCCTGCCACTGGTCGCCTTGCATGGCCGAAGGGCTTGCTTCCTCATTCAGCGTCAGTGCCGGTAGCGCCAGTAACTTGCTGATATCACTGTCGTCAAAGCTGCTTTGCGCAAAGGCGCCACCTGTCAGGGCACTCAGCTCGCGTAACTGCGCCAGCGGCACTTTGGGGAGCACTATGCTGCCACGGGCATCTTTGAGCAGCTCGCCATTTTCCAGCTGAATAGGTGCGCCGTCATTCTGACCAAAAGCCAGTACAGAAACACGGTGGCGAAAACCATTCAGCTGATCACGGATGGTGGTAAATTGCTGACTGTCAAAGCCATCGGTGAAAAAGATAATATCGCCTTTGACATAACCGGCCTGCTGCAACAACTGGTCCGCCAGTTTCAGCGCGCCGGCAAAATCTGAGCCTTGTACCGGCATAATCTCCGGTTTTAAGTCGGGCAGTAACAGGCTGATATTGTTGTGATCCGGTGTCAGTGGCGAAATGACATAAGCGTCACCGGCAAATGCCAATAAGGCCATTTCGCCTTCCAGCTGTGCTTTGGCATAATCCAGCGCTTTAAAACGGGCTTGCGTCACCCGGTTTGGTTTGATATCCGTGGCGCGCATTGACATCGACATATCCAGCACCAGCACAGTTGCCCGCTTGAGCTGAAAAGCCGGCTGCGGCAGTTTTTGCCAGCTGGGGCCGGCTGCGGCCACAATGCCAAGCAACAACAATAGCGGCCATAACCAGTGTTGCCGTTGCCTGACTGACTGTACGCTGAGTAACTGCTGATACAAGTGCGGCGCCAGCATTTGTTGCCAGGCATCTGTCAACGGCAGGCGGCGCAACAGTAACCAGCACAGGATCACCAGCGGCAGCAACAGCAGTGCATAGGGTCTTAACAAGTGAAATTCAAACGGCATAACGACTCCGGCGCCAGAATGCTAAACCAAGCAGTAACAGCGCGCCCGCTAAAGGCCAATGCAGCAGGCTTTGTTGTGGCCGGTAGTTCAGCTGGTCGCGTTCAATTGGTTCGAGCTGGTCGAGCAGTTGATAAATTTCGCTGAGCTCCTGCAGGTTGCGGGCGCGAAAGTAACGGCCGCCAGTTTCACTGGCCAGTTCAGTCAGCAATTTTTCGTCCAGATCGGCAGAAGGATTCACCAGCTGTGGGCCAAAAATACCTTGTTGCACCATCTGTTCGGCGCCCACACCAACAGCATAAATCTTCACACCGGCCGCTTTGGCAAGTTCAAGCGCTTCACGCGGCTGAATATTACCGGCGGTGTTGGCACCGTCACTGAGCAGGATCAGGACTTTGTTTGAGCTCTGGTAGGTGTTAAAACGTTTGACCGCGAGGCCGATGGCTTCGCCAATAGCAGTGCGCTGGCCGACCAAACCTAATACCGCGTCATCGAGCATTTTTTGCACTGTGGTCCGGTCAAATGTCAGTGGGGTTTGCTGATAAGCGGCGTCGGCAAATAAAATCAACCCAAGCCGGTCACCCTGACGTTTGGCGATAAATTGTCCCAGCACATGTTTCACCGCATCCAGCCGGTTGTATGACTGGCCCTCAATCACCATGTCGTTGATGTTCATTGAGCCGGACAAATCCACTGCCAACATCATGTCACGGCCTTGTTGCGGCAAAGTGACGGGCTCACCGAGCCAGCGCGGCTCTGCCGCTGCGGCCAACAGGCAGAGCCAGAACAACAAAGGCAACAGGGCCGGGCGCCGCCATTGTGCCCGCATCTGCCTTTGCTCTTGCTGCGCAGCCAGCCTTGCCAATGGCGGGAAATACAACGGATTACCACTTTGTTGCTGGCGACGACGCAACAGCCACGGCAGTGGTGCCAACAAAAATATCCAGGGCAGGGCAAACTCAAACATGCAGTGCCAGCTCCTTGTGTTGAACCAACCATTGTCTGGCAAATTCGTGCCAGATGGCGACCTGAGCCGGGTCTGCAGCTGGGCCGTACAGCAAAATGTCAAGATCTGGTGGTGCGGTTTCAAGCCTGGCGCTTTGCTGTAAAAACACGACAAATTGGCTGCTGTGCATGGCAAGCGCCGGATGG
>CBFGPY010000309.1:0-4444 GCA_965650755.1 uncultured Chromatiaceae bacterium
GCTGTGCCGCTGGCTGTCGTTGGCAGTGGTGCCGCCGCAGGTCTGCTGGCTGTTGCCGCCGGTGCTGTGGCGGCAGCGGTCGCAGCCGGCGCTGTTGCTGGTGCTGTTGTGGGTTATCTGCAGTACAGGACCCGCAACGCGCAGCAACAGCTTTCGTCTCAACTGAGCAATCCATTTATGTGTCCGGTAGCAGCGCAGGTATATACCGGGAAAACGGACGCCTGGGGTCTGCTGGAACTGGCGATGATCACCGACACCGCGCATCTGCGCACTGTATTAACCCGGCTGGAAGACGCGGCTTTAACAGCTTCACGTGAATCAGCGCAGGCGCATCAGTTGTCACGGAGTACCTTGTCAGTGATCTCATCGCAGCAGCAAGAAACCGAACAAACGGCGACGGCGATGAATGAGATGACGCACACTATCGCTGAGGTGTCACATAATGTGCAGCTGACCTCAACCGAAGCCACTAACGCCAATCAGCTGACCGCACAAGGCCAGGCTGTAGCCGTGCAAACCCGCGCCGCCATTGAAAATCTGGCGCAGACTGTTCGCGGCATTGCTAAATCTGTTACTGAACTGGCCACCCAAACCGCGAGTATTACGCAGGCTGCTGAAATTATTCAGCAAATTGCTGAGCAAACCAATCTGTTAGCACTTAATGCCGCTATCGAAGCTGCGCGTGCCGGTGACCAGGGACGTGGTTTTGCTGTTGTCGCCGATGAAGTCCGGCAGCTGGCACAGCGCACTCAACAATCGACCCAGCAGATCAAACAGATTATTTTTAATTTACAGGAAGGGGCACGCAATGCTGTGGTCGCTGCTGACGAAGGAATTGTCGCCACAGAATCCGGCGTCGCCAAAGTGCTTGAAACCGAACAGACTCTCCATGGCATTATGGATGCGGTGAATCTGATTGCACGAATGGGGCACCAGATTGCGGTCGCGGTTGAAGAGCAAGCGCATGTGTCAGAGGATATTAACCGGCAAGTCAGCCGCATTGCTGATTTGGCGGGAGACGGTTATCAGCAAAGTGAACAGACGGCAGAAGTCAGCAGTGATTTGGAAAAAAATGCCGAAACTCTGTACCAGCTGGTTGAACGCTTCAAAGAGTAGCCACAGGACAGTTAATAACCGATGTAACGCAGCCAACCGAGGATCTCCCTGGCTAACCAGGGATGATCCTGCTCCACTGAGCCTGGCAACAGGCGTTGCCGGTAAATCTCTTTAATATGCTTACGCACCAGTTGTAGCCGCAAATTACCACTGTTGCGGGCAAAGGCATTATCTGTTTGCGGTAGCAGGTCCAGCGTGGGGACTTTATGCTGACTCAGCGCTTCAGCGACCTGTTCATTGAGAGTCACATCCTGCATCGCTGCACCAATCAGCACCAGTGCCTGCGGCGCCGACAGTTCTTCATTTTTGTATAGCTGATTCAGTAAAGCGCCGCTGTGACCAAGGCCTATGACAACGATAGTGCCGGGTTTGCTCTCGGCTTCGGCCATCACGATTTTCAGCCGGGCCAGCAATTGTTGCTGGTAGGTCAGCAGATTTTCAGTGCTGGTATCTGTCACTGCAGGCGGCACCATCATCGCTACGGTGTTCCAGCCAAAATCAATCAGGTCATTGCGTAGGTACTCGACAGCTCTTGGGCTGGCAGCATGTTGCGACCAGTCTGGTACCAGAATGACAGTGCCTTTGACAAAAGGGGTCATCGCGGTGCGTTGTAAAGTTAAAAAGGATTGTTGGTCTGATTTCAGTGCATTGATTTGGCTGGCGGCAATTTGGCGTTGTAAATCACTGCTGGTTTGTTGCTCGTCCCAAACTACGGATTCAGCGTTTGAGTGCAGCGCGAAAATGCTAAGACTGCTGAGAAAGATGAATTTGTGAAGTGGTTGGAGCATCTGCAAAGTCCGTCAGATTGGCACATTAACAGCAGTATCGGCCTGTCACTTTGCAACTGAAGGAAATTCAGAAAAAACAAAGCCACCCGCAGGTGGCTTTGTCAGCGAGACAACGAATTAACGCTGAACAGCTTCTTTTACAGATGCAGTCACAGTCGCTTCGATACGACGGTTGATCGCGTGAGCAGCTTTAGAACTGCCAGCAGCTTTTGGTTTGGTAATGCCGTAACCTACTGCTTTCACACGGCTACGCTCGATACCGTAGTTGCTTACCAGCACGTCAGCAACAGCGTCAGCACGACGTTGTGACAGGGCCAGGTTATAAGCTGGAGTACCAACGTTTGACGCGTGACCACCGATTTCTACGTCAGTGTTCGGGAAGCGTTTCAGGAAGGTCGCCAGTTTTTCGATATCAGCGTGGTATTGTTCTTTGACCACAGAAGAATCGTTATCGAACTGTGCATTCAGCGCGATGCTGACTGAGTTTTCAGTGAAGATTGAGCAGCCAACAGTGTCTACTTTGTCAGTGATTGGGGTGTTTGCGCACTGATCTTTGTCATCAGTCACACCGTCCTGATCTGCATCACCAACAACCGGAGCAGGAGCCGGAGCTGGTTCTGGTGCCGGAGCTGGTTCAGCTGCAGGAGCTGCGCCGAAGTTGTAAGTCAGACCCAGTTTTACACCGTGGTCGCCGAATGCTTTGCTGATACCCTGGTAACGGTTGGCTTCAACGAAGAAAGCAACTTCATCAGTTACGAACATATTCACGCCCATACCGATGTTGGCAGCAGACGCTGAACGGCCTGTAGTGTAGTTCTTCACACCACCAACAAAGTACAGTGGCAGGCTGTCAACGTGGTAAACCAGGTCCATACCCACGCGGTTGCCTTTGATGTCGGCATCAGAGAATTCTGATTCCAGGTCCTGACGGACGTATTCAGCACGGATGCCCCAGCTTTCGCTGATACGGTAACCGATGTTCAGGCCAGTGCCGTTGCCGTTGTTCTGACCTTTCCAGTCTAATGATTTAGTTTTGTCGTTGTCCGGTGCGTAGTGCTCCCAGAACACAGAACCGTAAACCCGATCTTGCAGTTCAGCAGCGGTTGGGGCGGCTGATGCTACAGAAGTCATCAGGGGTAAAGCTGCCAGAACGGCAATTGCGCTAGTTTTCAGTTTCATCCATATCTCCTTAGGGGGTTTTCCAACGCGCTAATTTTATTTGATTTGTTTAGATTAAACAAATTTACTGTTGCTTTGCTGAACAAAACGGCTTTTTCGTTGTCAGCATCCGGCGCGTCAGCGGGGCCATGCTAACTGCAGAAGATGAATCTGCGGTTAACGTGAAACGGGTATTTATCTAAAATGGTGCCGGCGATTCGAACGCTAACCACTCACCGGTATTTGGGTGGCGTAAGCGAAGCATTGCGGCATGCAGCTGTAATCGTTCAGTTTTTTCATCAGGCGCAGTACCGTAAAATTTATCACCAAAGATCGGATGCCCTAACCACTGCATATGCACCCGCAGCTGATGTGAGCGGCCGGTAACCGGCGTCAGCTTCACACGCGTCGCATTCTGTTCAATTGCCAGTTTTTCAAATAAGGTTTGGGCGGATTTGCCGCGCTGAAAACACACCATCTGTTTTGGCCGGTTTGGCCAGTCACATATTAGTGGCAGGTCGACCATACCTGACTGCGGTGTTAAATGTCCTTCCAACCGTGCGATGTAATGTTTTTCGGTTTGCCGGCGTTCAAATTGCCAGTTCAGCTGGCGCTGTGCATCTGCGGTCAACGCCATTACCAGTAACCCTGAAGTCGCCATATCCAGCCGGTGTACAGTGCGCGCCGTCGGGAATACCCGTTGCACCCGCAATTGCAGGCTGTCCTGATGTTCCAGCGCTTTGCCCGGTACAGACAATAAACCACTGGGTTTATTCAGCACCACCATCGCCTCATCCTGATACAAAATATCCAGATAAGGCGAAAGCGGGGGCCAGTATTCCAACAGCATCAGCGGGCGCTTATTCGTGACTGACGACAATGACCCGCACGGCATCAAACCGCAACCGTGCTTTACCAATATATTGGCTGAGCTGTTGCTGCCGGTCCTGCAAGTGGGCAATTTCTTCCGGCCGCACCAGCGGATTAACTTTAGCCAGTGCCTGTAGCCGCTCCTGCTGTGCCTGCAGCTGCGTTTGCATGAGCTGTAATGCTTCCTGTTGCAGGTGTTTCAACTGAATGTCGGCATAGGCTTCGGCTTTGCCAAGCAGTGGGTGGATAGTGCTTTGCAAAGCGCCCACCAGTTTGCTGGCGGTCTGGCGCCCCACGGGTTTGAGCTGACGGTTGAAGTTGTCAAAAGGCACATTCGGTGCCAGATTTTTGCCGGATTTTTCCAATAACAGGCGGATAGGCGTTGGCGGTAAATAACGGCCCAGCTGTAACTCGGCCGGGGCTGTGGCTTCAACCAGATAAATACATTCAACAAAAAAGGTACCGGCCGGCAGCTGTTTATTTTGTAACAGCGCAGCGGAACTGTTGCCCAT
>CBFGPY010000310.1:0-4442 GCA_965650755.1 uncultured Chromatiaceae bacterium
GCCGGTATTTGTATCCGGTTATACAGTGAAGATGATTTTAATAACCGGGATGCGTTTACTGATCCGGAAATTTTACGGACCAATTTAGCCTCAGTCATTTTGCAAATGCTGGCACTGGGCCTTGGTGATATCCAGCAATTCCCGTTTTTACAAAAACCGGACAGCCGTTTTATCAACGACGGTGTGCGATTGCTCGATGAACTCGGCGCTCTAAAAGCCGAACGCAAAGCCGGTTTGCAGCTCACGCCGTTAGGCCGGCAATTAAGCCGGCTGCCGATTGACCCGCGTTTAGCCCGCATGGTGCTTGCAGCGGCCGAGCGCAATTGTCTGGATGAATTACTGGTGATCACGGCGGCTTTGTCTATCCAGGACCCACGTGAACGCCCCTTAGACAAAAAACAAAAAGCTGATGAATTGCATGGCCGTTTTGCCGACCCTGATTCTGACTTTGCCAGCTGGATCAAACTCTGGCGCTATTTGCAGGAGCAGCAGGACAGCCAGAGCAATAATCAGTTCCGCCGTTTGTGTAAGCAAGAACTGCTCAACTATCTGCGGGTTCGCGAATGGCAGGATTTGTATGCGCAGCTGTCGCAGGTCTCGGAAGAACTGGGCCTGAGCAAAAACAGCAGCGCCGCAGATTATCAGTCGGTGCATACCGCTATTCTGACTGGTCTGCTGGGGCAAATCGGTAGTAAAGACAGTGAAGCGGATTACCTCGGCGCACGGCAGAGCCGGTTTTATGTGTTCCCCGGCAGTCATTTGTTTAAGCGTAAGCCAAAATGGGTGATGACTGCAGAGTTGGTTGAAACCAGTAAGTTATATGCCCGCACCGTGGCGAAAATAGAACCTGAGTGGGTGGAGCCGCTGGCGCAGCATCTGGTCAGCCGCAGCTACAGTGAACCGCACTGGGAGAAAAAACGCGGTGCAGTGATTGCTTTTGAGCAGGTGACACTCTATGGCCTGATTATTGTGGGCAAACGTGCTGTGCAATACAGCAAAATCGAGCCGGAACTCTGTCATAAGATTTTTATCCGCGAAGCGCTGGTCAATCAGGAACTTGGTTTAAATGAGCCATTCCTCGCGCATAATGCCCGGCTGATTGACGCAGTCACTGATCTGGAAGATAAATCGCGCCGGCGTGACATTCTGGTTGATGAAGAAACGCTGGTGGCATTTTATGCTGAAAAAGTGCCGGTGCATGCCAATAACCGCATTGATTTCCAAACCTGGTGGAAAAAGCAGAAACAGCAGGACGCCCAGTTTCTGAACTTTGATCCCGAAATGCTGAAACGTCACGACGCACAGCACATCACAGACGACAGTTATCCCGAATTCTGGCGCCAGGGAAATCTGCGTCTGCCACTGGAATACCATTTTTCGCCCGGAGCGCCGGATGATGGCGTCAGTCTTTGTATTCCGTTAGCGCTGCTCAATCAGGTGGAAGAACAAGGCTTTGATTGGCTGATTCCCGGCCTTCGCCACGAATTATTAGTGGCGTTGATCAAATGTCTGCCGAAAATGTACCGGCGCAATTTTGTGCCGGCGCCGAATTACGCCGATGCGTTACTGCAATCTATTCAGCCAGAAGACGGTGCATTGCTCGTGACAGTCGCCCAACGTTTAAAGCGGATGAGTGGTGTGACGATCCCGGATGACGCCTGGGAGCTGACTGAGCTGCCGCTGCACCTGAAGATGAACTTTAAAGTTGTTGATGAGCAGGGCCATGTTATTGCACAGCACCGCTCTTTGGCACTGTTGAAACAACAACTGCAGGGGCAGGTGCAGCAAACACTGAGCCAGGTGGCAGAACAAGGAATAGAGCAGCAGGAACTTACCGACTGGACCTTTGGTGAGTTACCACGTGAATATATCCGCATCCAATCTGGTTATGAAATTAAGGCATTTCCAGCGCTGGTTGACCAAAAAAACAGTGTGGCTATTCAATTACTCGACAGCCCGGAGCAGGCCGCAGCACAGTCGCGCCTTGGTCTGCGTCGCCTGATGCTGTTAAATCTGCCATCGCCGGTGAAATATCTGCAGGACCATCTGCCAAACAAAGCCAAGCTCGGTTTGTATTTTAATCCCTTTGGTAAAGTGCTGGAGCTGATTGATGACTGTATTGCCGCTGGTATCGATCATCTGATCAGCCAACAATCCTGGCCACACAATCAACAGGAGTTTTTGCAGCTGCGTGATGCGGTACGGGCCGAGCTTGGTGATACTGTGCTCGCTGTCGCGATGCAGGTAGAGCAAATTCTGACGATTGGTCATGAGATCAGTAAAAAACTGCGCGGTCGGATGGACCTGGCACTGGCATATGCCTACGCAGACATCAAACAGCAGCTCGATGCTTTGTTATTTAAGGGTTTTGTCAGTGAATTTGGCGCCGGGCGGCTTGATGACATCAAGCGGTATTTGCTGGCCTTGCAGAAACGGTTGGAAAAGCTGCCGGTTGACCCACAGCGTGACCGCTTGCAGATGCACGAGTATCAGAAAGCAGCCGACGCTTATCAGCAGCTGCTTGGTAAATTCGCTGGTAAAACTCAGCCAGAGCCAGTGAAGGAGATCCGCTGGATGCTGGATGAGCTGAAAGTGTCGTTATTTGCTCAGCAACTGGGTACGCCATATCCAATCTCCGCAAAACGGGTGCTGCTGGCGGTGCAGGAGCTGAAGTAGACCGGATCCTTGTCGGTTGGCGGAATTTCAGCTACAACTTTTTCAGCTGTGCGAAATAGGAAGTTGCAATGGATCAGGCAGTGGCGCCCGCCGGTTTAAAAAAAGTGTTATTGGTTGACGATGAGGCTTTTAATTTCGACTTATTAAAGTTGGCGTTGCCGGCACCGCATTATCAGCTGAGTTATGTCGCGCTCGGTCAGGCGGCACTGACACAGATCCACGATGACAAACCAGATTTAATTTTATTGGACATTCTGATGCCGGGGCTTACCGGCATCGATCTCTGTATTTTACTCAAACACAATCCGCACACTGCGGATATACCGGTGATTATGTTGTCAGGACTGGATTCACCGGCTGATATCAGAGCCGCGACCGCTGCCGGCGCGCTTGGGCTGATTGCCAAACCCTTTTCGGCACGGGAAATCAGTTGGCAAATTGAACAGCTGGCCGGCTGGTGCTGACTGCAATGCTTTACAGGTTGGGTAGAAAGCTTTATAACATTTTGCTTCAGGTTATTTGAGACTTGCCATGCTGAACAGAAACGATAAACGAAACTACTTCCGGATGATGGTGAACGCCGAAGTTCAGATGATGATTAATGATCCTGAGTCAGGACGGATGTTCAGTGGTATTTGTCGTGACCTCAGTGCAACAGGCATGGCGGTAGAAGTGGATGAACCGCTGGAGATGGGGACCTTGATCCACCTGCGGCTTGAATCGAATAACAGTTCAGTAGTGCCGCTGGATGCACACGCCAAGGTGGTACGCTGCAGTCAGGAAGCTGAAGACTTGTATCAGCTGGGTCTGACTTTTATGGAACTGAACTGAGCCCAGGAGCTCCGTTGATGACAGCATCACGCTGCTGAATATTTCGCCGGTCCGCCGCAAAGAGCGGATTGTCCCGTGACACTGGCGCTGCTTTTGATTAGGCTGTGCCGCCGTTCAATATTAACTACCGATATTTCATCATGCCTGCATCCGAAAACTACTTTACGCTGCGCAACTGGCTGACGCTGTTAGTACCGTCCTTACTGGGCGTTTTTCTGTTTATGACACCAATCCCGGCAGAAAAAGGCCTGACTATTCCGGTCGCTGTGATGGCGAATGCGTTGAAAACGACGGTCGGCAGTTGGATGCCGTATTTACTTGCGTTCATTGTTACTGTGTCAGCGCTGGTCACGCTGGGCGTCAAAGTATTAAAACCGCAAACAATAGCCGTCGGCAGTTTTGCCGGAAAATTATTCAGTCCCGGTTGGGGCTGGGTGCTGGTGCGTTTGTTAGGCGCTGTGTTTTTGTTATTGGTGCTGACTGGCACCGGCCCTGAGTTTGTTACCAGCAAGGCCACCGGCGCTTTAGTGCTAAACGACCTACTGCCGGTATTGTTGTCGGTATTTGTTTTTGCTGGCCTGTTGCTGCCGCTGTTATTAAACTTTGGCCTGCTGGAAATGATTGGCACTCTGATGACCAAAGTGATGCGGCCGGTTTTTCGTTTACCAGGCCGCTCTGCGGTGGACTGCATCGCCTCCTGGATCGGCGATGGCAGTGTCGGGATTCTGCTGACCAGCAAGCAATACGAAGCAGGCTTTTATACGGCGCGGGAAGCTGCTGTGATTGGCACGACCTTTTCGGCGGTTTCTATCACTTTTTGTATCGTGGTGCTGGGGCAGGTCAGGTTGGAGCATCTGTTTCTGCCGTTTTACGCCACTATTTGTTCTGCTGGTCTGGTCGCGGCCATTGTTCTGCCATATCTACCGCCACTTCGC
>CBFGPY010000311.1:0-4441 GCA_965650755.1 uncultured Chromatiaceae bacterium
GGCTTGCGCGACCAGTTTGGTTAATCTTTCCAGCATGGATACATCCTGATTCCGCTAAATTTACGCTGATTTGCGCAATAGCCCCTGTTTCTTCAGATACACCAGCAACAAAGAAATGGCCGCTGGGGTAATACCCGAGATCCTTGACGCCTGTCCCATAGTTTCTGGTTGCGTCTGGTTCAGTTTTAATACCACTTCGTTTGACAGCCCTTTAACCACTGAATAGTCAAAATTTGCTGGCAAGCGGGTATTTTCATTACGTTCCTGCTTCGCGATTTCATCTTGCTGACGGTTGATATAACCTTCGTATTTGATTTGGATCTCTACCTGTTCTGCCGCATCTTCCAGCATAAGACCTGGGCCAACACCGTCGATCTGCATCAGATCTTTATAGGTTACTTCAGGCCGGCGGATCAGATCTTCAAGGCTGGCTTCGCGGCTCAAAGGAGTTTTCAGCAACGCGTTCACTGATTCCAGCGCACTGTGCTGCGGGTGGATCCAGCTTTGTTTCAGGCGCTGACGTTCCAGTTCAATCTGTTCGATTTTTTCGTTAAACGCAGCCCAGCGTACATCGTCAACCAGACCTAACTCCCGGCCTTTGGCGGTGAGACGCAGATCGGCATTGTCTTCACGTAGCATCAGGCGATATTCAGCACGGCTGGTGAACATACGGTAGGGTTCTTTAGTCCCCAGTGTGGTCAGATCATCAACCAGCACGCCAACATAGGCCTGATCTCGGCTTGGTACAAAAGCATCCTGTTCTTTGACCAGCAAGGCCGCATTGAGGCCAGCCAATAAGCCCTGAGCACCGGCTTCTTCGTAGCCTGTGGTCCCGTTGATCTGGCCTGCGAAAAACAAACCTTTGATAAATTTGGTTTCCAGCGAGGTTTTCAGATCCCGCGGATCAAAGAAGTCATATTCAATGGCATAACCTGGTCGGGTGATATGTGCGTTCTCTAATCCTGGGATCGAGTGAACCAGCGCAAGCTGTACATCAAAAGGTAAGCTGGTTGAAATGCCGTTTGGATAGAGCTCATGGGTAGTTAACCCCTCAGGTTCAATAAAAATCTGGTGCTTATCTTTGTCGGCAAACCGGTTGATTTTATCTTCGATAGAAGGGCAATAACGTGGCCCTACGCCTTCAATGACACCGGTATACATCGGTGAACGATCCAGACCATTGCGGATGATATCGTGCGTTTTTTCGTTGGTGTATGTGATGTAACAAGGCACCTGACGCGGATGATCACTTTGCTTGCCAATAAACGACATCACCGGCAACGGGGTATCACCGGGTTGTGGCTGCATTTTACTGAAATCAACGCTACGTGCATCGATGCGCGGCGGCGTGCCGGTTTTCAGTCGGCCAACCCGGAATGGCAATTCACGTAAACGACGGGCTAATGCCACTGATGGTGGATCGCCAGCACGACCACCACTGTAATTTTGTAAACCAATATGGATTTGGCCCGCCAGGAAAGTACCGACTGTCAGCACGACGGCCTTTGCGCGAAATTGCAAACCCATCTGGGTTACAGCACCAACAACCTGATCATTTTCAACGATCAGATCATCACAAGCTTGCTGAAAGATCTGCAGATTTGGCTGGTTTTCCAGAATAGTGCGGATTGCTGCGCGGTATAACTGACGGTCAGCCTGAGCACGGGTTGCGCGTACCGCGGGTCCTTTTGAACTATTCAGAGTCCGGAACTGGATCCCAGCGCGATCTGTAGCTACTGCCATAGCGCCGCCCAGTGCATCGATCTCTTTTACCAAATGGCCTTTGCCTATGCCGCCGATCGCTGGATTACAGGACATCATACCCAGTGTTTCAACATTATGGGTTAACAACAGTGTTTGCATACCCATCCGAGCTGCTGCCAAAGCGGCTTCAGTGCCGGCATGTCCACCACCGACCACAATCACATCATAGTTTTGTTGAAACAACATATCTGCCTCATCGCCTTTGCAACAGCATAAAAAAGGGCACGCATTGTACCTCAGATCCTGTCCGAAACGGAATGATTTAAACAGACTGAGGATCCAATGCGATCCATATATATAAAGAAGATCTTTAAAGAGATCTTTTTTATTATTCTTACTACTAAGCAGCGTCTTTGTGGTTGATAACTGTTTTTTTCAGCTGAGGATCAAGATCTTACAAAAGATCTAAGCTGTGATCTGCTTTGGATCTGTTGCGGATCAACCTGTGATCAACTAGCTGTTTTATCCACATGGAAAACCGTGATTAAATTCATTCAGAGGATAACATCAGCTTATTCACTTGGTTATTCGTATTTTATCCACATATGTGATCAAGCTGAGATCTACTTGTGGAAAACCCTGTATAGCTCGATCTGCGTTTTATCAGGGATTTATCAAAAGGTTATTAAGTAATTTAACTGATACAGGCGGATGCTGAAGTTGTTGGTGATTAAAACCAACACCACCGTTAGATATCCAGTTTCTGGACAGTGACTTGTGTATTTGTGGGGAACTTATGTTCCCCTTTTTTTATTCAATGTGTGACAGCCGCATCGATTGATGAAAGCGCCGTGACGAACTGTGGCAGCCAGGCAAGGGCAAGATCTTCCGGTAATTCGGCGCATTGGGCATCAATGTTCAGGCTCAAGCCTAAATTTTTTGCCGAATTTTTAGTCAGCAAATCAGCGATCTTGGTACCAGCAAGACAAAAAGTATCGTAGCTGGAGTCACCTAAAGTGATCACCGCATAAGAAACTGTGGTAAGATCTGTTTGATCTTGTGCTAATTGATCCGCAAAGGGTTGGATATTATCGGGCAGATCACCCGCACCGTAGGTCGAGGTGATCACTAACCAGGTTGAGTTTCTGGTCAGTTGTTCTAATACGGGCGTCAGATGCAGTCTGACAGGAAATCCCGCTTGTACCAGTGTTTCAGCCACTTGTTCTGCTGTGTATTCAGCAGCGCCCATTTGGCTGCCCACGAGGATCTCAATCATCTGTACGTCTCTGGTCAGTTAAATGATTGGCTATACTACTGGAATTTGTGGCTGTTGAGCATTGCTCTTAACAGGCACCGGGTATTTTTACTGCAATGCAGGCTCAGTAAAACTACAATAGCACATACCTTTAAAGCGCCTGCGTGTTATTGAGGTTAATACAACTTATGTCCGAGTCCCTGACTTTTTCCCAGCTTGATCTGCCAGAACCAATACTGCGCGCGGTCACAGAATTGGGTTACGAAACTCCGTCTCCTATCCAGGCGGCCGCAATCCCAAAACTGTTAGCTGGTGAGGACTTATTAGGCCAGGCGCAAACAGGTACCGGTAAAACGGCGGCCTTTGCACTGCCGTTATTAGCGCGGTTAGATCCGGCGCAAAATGAACCACAAATCCTGGTTCTGGCGCCAACGCGCGAATTGGCGATTCAGGTCGCTGAAGCGTTTCAGGCGTACGCCCGTTTCATGCCGACTTTCCATGTACTGCCGCTCTATGGTGGCCAGAATTACACGACACAATTACGTTCTTTGAAACGCGGCTCTCAGGTGATCGTGGGTACACCGGGCCGTATCATGGATCACCTTGATCGTGGCACTTTAGTTTTAGACAAGTTACGCGCCATCGTGCTGGATGAAGCTGATGAAATGCTGCGAATGGGTTTCATCGATGACGTACAAACGATCATGGATGCCACGCCGCCGGGTCGCCAGGTTGCGATGTTCTCCGCAACTATGCCTTCACAAATCCGTGCCATTGCTCAGAAGCATCTGAATAATGCGCAGGAAATCAAAATTGAATCAAAAACCAGCACTGTTGAGCGAATCACTCAGCGTTATGTAATGTTAGATGGTAATCAGAAGCTGGATGCGCTGACCCGGGTGCTGGAAGGCGAGGAATACGATGCCAGCATTATCTTCGTTCGTACTAAGAGTGCGACCGAGGAGATTGCCGAAAAATTAGGTGCTCGCGGTTATGCAGTCGCTTGCCTCAATGGCGATATGAACCAGGCCAACCGCGAACAAACTATTCGCCGCTTAAAAGCCAGCCAAATTGATGTGATTGTTGCGACCGACGTTGCAGCCCGCGGTTTGGATGTAGAACGCATTAGCCTGGTTATCAACTACGACATTCCGTACGACAGTGAAGCTTACGTGCACCGTATTGGCCGTACTGGCCGAGCCGGTCGTGAAGGTAAAGCGATTTTGTTCGTATCCCCGCGTGAGCGTCGCCTGCTGCGCACCATCGAACATGCCACCCGTCAGCCGATCGAAAAGATGTCGTTGCCAACCGGTGAAGTGATTGAACAGCGTCGGATCGAATCGTTCCGGGAAACGCTGGCCAATACCATTGAAGCGAAAAACCTGAGTTTCTTCCAGGATCTGATCAATGACTGGCGTGAAAAGCTGGAAACTACAGATGCAGATCTGGCCGCAGCATTGTTGTTTATGGCACAAAAAGACC
>CBFGPY010000312.1:0-4423 GCA_965650755.1 uncultured Chromatiaceae bacterium
ACCGGCTTCGGTAAACTTATTTTGTGCAACATAAGTCTGGGCCAATAACAAGCGGGCCTGATGACCAGACAGGTTCAGTTTCAGGTATTGCTGGAAACTGGCAACTGAGGCGTCAAACTGCGCCAGGATATTTTGTAATTTTGCCTTTAATAACAAGCCTTCGCGAAACAACGGGTTGTCTGCAGGGATCTCATTCAGTGCTGCCAGTGCCACATCGTGTTTGCGTTCCATAATTTGTAACTGGGCCGCAGCCATGGCTTTAATACCAGCGTCGCTGTTGGACGACAACGCCTGCAATTCGGCTTTAACCTCTGTAGCTTCGGACGCTTCAATTGAAGAAAGTGCCTGATACAAACGGATGTAATCCTGATTCAGTGCAGACAGCCCTGATTCTTTGCCAAGATTTGCCAGCTCCGGGAATTGGCCGGCCAGAAAAAAAGCCTGTGCCATCGGCAGGGCAATCTCGTTCAGGTCAGCGCCAAACTCTTTGGCTCTTTGTAGTTCTTTGCTGGCCGACAGACCGTCACCGACCTGCAGATAAATCTGACCTAAAGTCAGCCGGACTTTGGCGTTTTCCGGCTCCTGCTGCAGCGCAGATTTCAGCTCAATAACGGCAGCCGGATATTCTTGTTTATTGATAAAATTTTGTGCGTCCTGCAGGTGTTGCGCCGCGTCTTTTTTGCCACAACCCTGTGTGACCAGTGCCGCCAGAATACAGCTGACCAGAAGTGTTTTTTTCATTTGTTTAATCCTTTATACAGCAAGGACCGGGCCTGAATGCCGGTCGCGTTGATGGTTGTCAGTTGGGCGAAGCCAAATTTAGTTTTCCCAGTAAAAATTGGTACAACGAAGCTGTGCTGCTGAATAACTCAGCACTGAGTTCGGCATCGTCAAATACGATGTCAAACTGATCTTCCAGCAGGGTCAGAATAGTCATAATACTGCTGGAATCGAATTCAGGAATGGCCCCGAGCAATGGCGTTTGGGGGGTGATCTGCTGGTGTGGCCCCAGGACGCTGTGCAGAATTTGTTCAAGCATCTGCCAGGTCTGAGTTTGTTGGTCCCTCATTGTGAACTCCAATGGACATCAGATATTTGCTCAATGTACTCTACCACAGATTATTTAACGGCAAAGTGTTTTGCCGCCGGAAAAATCTTGCCATTTATCAGTGAAATGGCTTGTTCCGGTGACGTGGACTAACAGGGCTTGGCATGTTGCAAACGGATTCTCTGCACGGCTTATTATTGCAGGCTGCAAAGCGATGGCCGGAACATCGGGCGCTGACCGATGCAGCTGGCAGCCTGACTTTTGCACAAGTGTTGGCCGCAGTGCAGCGGCGACAGCAAGAGTTGACGAGCGCCGGATTGAAGGCCGGAGACCGGCTACTGTTATTGTTACCGAAACAGCGCGAACTGGTAATAGAGCTCTTCGCTGCCTGGAGCCTCGGAGCTATTGTGGTGCCGGTGCATCAGGGTCTGAAACTGCAGCAGTTACAGCATATAGTGCATGATTGCCAACCCAGGTTGCTGGCCGTTGCCGCCTTGCGCCGGCAGCAACTGGTGCCGGATTTATCATTACCACCGGGCGCTGCCTGGTTTGAGCCTGATTCAGCTGACAGCGCAGAACCATCTGATCATGTTGACCGGGGCTGCAGCACTTTACCGGCTGCGATTTTATATACCTCCGGCAGCACAGGACTTGCCAAAGGCGTGGTGGTTTCGCAGCTGAATTTGCTGCTTGGCGCGCTGTCTGTCAGTCAATATTTGCAGCTAAGCCAGCAAGATGTGGTGTTAGCGTTACTTCCTTTTAGTTTCGACTATGGTCTCAACCAGCTGTTAAGTGCATGGATTGTTGGTGCCGGCGTTGTGCTGACCGATTATCTGTTACCGCAGGATGTGGTGCGGCTGGTGCAGCAACATCAGGTGACGGTGCTGGCTGCAGTGCCGCCTTTGTGGTCGGCATTGTCGCAGGCGAAATGGCCGGAACACAGCGCCGACAGTTTGCGGCTTTGGACTAATTCCGGCGGTGCCATGCCACCGGCGCTGCTACGTCGGCTGCAACAACTGTTTAGTAATGCAAAGCCATATCTGATGTATGGCCTGACTGAGGCCTTTCGCTCCACCTATCTGGCACCGGAAAAATTGGCGCAAAAGCCGGATTCTATCGGGCAGGCGATCCCATTTGCTGATGTCAGGGTACTGCGACCGGACGGCACTGAATGTGCTGTTGATGAGCCTGGCGAATTGGTGCATCGCGGGCCCCTGGTGAGTCTTGGTTATTGGGGGCGGCCCGATGTCACCGCTGAGCGTTTTAAGCCAGATCCTTTGTTACCAGAATCGGTGCTGCAAAGGCCTGCGGCTGTCTGGTCCGGCGATCAGGTACGTCGTGATGAAGATGGTGATTTGTATTATGTGGGCCGGATGGATGAAATGCTGAAGTGTTCCGGCATTCGTATCAGTCCGACCGAGGTAGAACAGCAGTTTTATGCGCTGGTACCTGACGTTACCGATGTTGCTGCTATTGCGGTGCCGCTGGCCAATGCCGATCAGGCTATTTTGCTGTTGTTCAGTGCCACAGAGCAGCAGGATTGTGCAGCCATCTTAGCTCAACTGAAATTAGCCTTGCCGGTTTATATGCAGCCTAAAGCTTTGTTGCAGCTGCAGCAATTGCCAAAAACCGTCAATGGCAAACTGGACCGCAAGCAATTAAGTCTGACTTATAAGGAATATTTCAGTGCCGCTGAGTGACAAATTAGACAGCAGCCAGCAGAGTGCCCAGCCGCAGTTAGCCACTGCGCTCGATGCTTTTAGCTGCGCAGACGGTATGCTTTGTATTGGTGGCAAAACGCCGGCGCAGATCGCTGCAATGCTTGATGCCGAAGTGTTTTACGCTTATGACAGACAGGCACTGCGGCATAAAATGCAGCGACTGCGCAATGCATTGCCGGCCGCGGTGAAGCTGCATTATGCGGTCAAAGCCAATCCCTATGGCCCTGTGGTACAGCAGATGGCAAGCCTCGTCGATGGCATGGATGTGGCGTCACGGCGTGAGCTCTTACTGGCTCTGCAAAGTGGTATGACGGCTTCACAAATCAGCTTCGCCGGTCCTGGCAAAACCGATACAGAGCTGGCCGCTGCAATCGCAGCCGGTTGCGTCGTCCATCTGGAATCGGCCAATGAAATGCGCCGGCTGCAGCGTCTTTGCCTGGAAACAAATACCACAGCGCAGGTCGCGCTTCGGATTAATCCGGAATTTGAACTTAAAGGCGCCGGCATGAAAATGGCCGGTGGAGCCAAAGCATTTGGTATTGACCAGAGTCAGGTGTTTGCACTGCTGGCTGAAGTGCAGCAAGGACCGCTGCAGCTCGTTGGCTTTCACCTCTATTGTGGTTCGCAGAACCTGCATGCCGACGCTATTTTGCAAAGTCAGCGGCAAAGCCTGCAGTTACTTACCCAATTACGGCCAATGTGCCCGGATTTACGCTTTTTTAATCTCGGTGGTGGTTTTGGCGTACCGTATTTTCCGGCCGACAAGCCATTAGATCTCGACGCCGTTGGCGCTGGCATGACGGCTTTGCTGCATGAGTTTGCGCCAAGCATTGCCGGGCTTGAGCTGGTGCTGGAACTGGGGCGTTATCTGGTGGCCGATGCCGGGGTTTATCTGAGTCGTGTCATTGATATCAAAACATCGCACGGCAGCACTTTTGTCGTGACTAATGGCGGTCTGCACCATCATCTGGCCAATTCAGGCAATTTTGGTCAGGTGGTGCGGCGCAATTACCCGGTAGTACTGGCGAATAAACTCGACCAGCCGGTGGCTGGCCCACTGCAGGTCGTCGGGCCATTGTGCACGCCGCTGGATGTATTAGCGGACAAGGTGTTGCTGCCCACGCCGGACATTGGTGACTGGTTTGCCGTGCTGCAATCCGGCGCTTATGGCGCCAGCGCCAGCCCACAGGCTTTTTTAAGCCATGGTGCGGTAGCGGAAATCTTGTTATGAAATACTGCCAGAACGGTATGACTGCTTTTAGCAGCGGAGTCTTTGATGCGTAAGTATTTTTATTGGAGCGGGGTTGTCGCCAATCTCGCCTTGCTGGGGATTCTGCTGATTTGGGCGCGCAGTATTTATTGGCTCGGTTTGCCATTGCCGCTTTACAGTCAGAAAGTGGCGGCTGACCTTAGGGTTAATTATCCAAGTGTGGCTTTTGTCGCACCGCTGTTTGATTTTTTTGGCCGTTTTGAGCAGAAAAACTATCTTTTCCGTGAGCTTGACCCGACGCAGTGGCATGGTGCCGGTGCGCATCCGGATTTCACGCCCGCGCAGCATGGCGGGCAGATTGTCGTCACTGATGTTGCCAGTCTGAAAAAAGCGCTGAGCAGCGCCAAACCTGGCCAGCAGATTATGCTTGAGCCTGGTGTCTAT
>CBFGPY010000313.1:0-4414 GCA_965650755.1 uncultured Chromatiaceae bacterium
TCCTGTGCGTGCGCCGCGAGCACACGGAAGGCGCTCGTCTCGTAGATCGGCGTCGTAACGCGTGTCCGACCGTCGCCACCGAGACCCATCGTTCGATTCCCCAAAAGCGCATGCGGGCGCCCGACGCGCCTTCCCGTACACGCACGATCCCCGAAGGCGGCCCTCGGGTCAACGAACCCGCATGCACATACGCGCGCACGAACCGGGATACATGCGGCCATTCACCTGCACGTCTGCCGAGGGGGCAGCGATGACGAGGCCCGATCGGGCGCTCGTGAAGGGGGCATGCATGCAACGGTTCGGATTCTTCGCGCTCTGTTTCTCGCTCGTCGTGGCCGCGACGGGCTGCGTCGACCCCGCGGTCGGAGGTACGGGCGCCGTGAGCGACGCGCCCTACGACCCGGAGCCCGACGCAGGCGAGCTCTCGGAAGAGGACAAGCAGGCGGCGCGGTGCCGCGTGCAGAAGTCGCAGTCGCAGCGGCGTGGCGCGTAGGCTGATGCCGGCTGTGGCAGCTGAATTTCAACGGTTACCGCTCCACATAAACAGTTGCCGCCAGAGCTGGTACCGGTCGTTGTTTGCATCTGGATAGCCTGATTTGCCGATTGTCATGCCTCAGATTAACGGAACGCTCCTGGCTTGCACAGTATGCCAACTTGTCTGCTATTTTTTTCAATACGCCGGCGGGCCTGCTACGGCAAGATACGCGGCCTGCCCTTGTCCCCGCTTTGTCCAATAGCAGAGGCGCAATGAAAAAAATCCTGCTGGCCTTGTGGCTGCTTCACTCCTGTTCATCCGATGCGATGGAGGCTTTAGACAAAGCCCGTGCCGCGGCACTGACAAATCCAGCGGAGACAGCGGCACTGTTTGAACAGCAGTTGCCGGAACTCAGCAGCACACCGGCCTGGCATCAGCGCGACTGGCTACTGCTGGCGTCCATTGCCTACACCCGGCTGCGGCAATTTGCTAAAGCTGAACAGCATTTGCGTCAGGCTGACCAGTTGCTGTCCGCCGGCTTGAGTAAAACCGAGTTGTTACAGACTGCTGGTTTCGTCAATTTTATGCAGCAGAAGTATCCGGCGGCATATTATTGGTACCAATGCAGCGCCCGCTTTGATTTGCCGCCGGTGGATCAGGCCCGGGTTGACATGAGCCTCGGCCAAATCCACTACATACAGGGCGATTTTTCCCAGGCGAAAACCTATTTCGAGCGGAGTCTGACGGCGGCAAGGGTCTACAAACAAGCCTCCTTGGCAGCGTTACTGCAAAATAACCTTGGCCTGGTGTTGTGGCGTCAGCAGCAGTACCAACCAGCCCTGAAGCAGTTACGCCAGGCAATGTATGGTTATACCCAGCTGCAGGAACTGTATTCATTACAGATGGCGTCGCTGAATTTATTGACGGTGGTGGTGTCGCAACAGGACTGGCTGGCGTATGACCGCTATGCCCGCAGTATCAACAGCACTATCGATAAAAAAGCGCCGGCCGAATTACAGCACTACCTGGCGCTGCTGCAGGCCTTGCGTCAGACCACGCGGCCTGTACCGCCGGCAGATCTGCAACAGCTGCAGCAACTGGCGGCGCCTTTGCGTATTCCGGGGCTGGTGCAAAACGCGGCGCTGCTATTGCAGAAAGCCGGTGCCGGCAGCGGCATCACACCGGCACCAGCACTCAACCCGCAGCAGGATTTACGCCTGCCACAACTCGAGCAGCAGTGCGGGCCTTATGTCAGTACCAGCCACTAAACCCCGGCAATGCCGCTGCAGTTCAGCAGTTAACGGGCCGCCAGCTGGCTCATTACCTGAGCCGGGTTGCTGAAATCAGTGATTTCCTGCAACACTTTGCCATTCGCGACCTTTAACAATACCGGAATTTGCCGCACGTTAAAGTGTTGAAATAACACGCCATGGTGGTCAATCTGAAACGGCACCTGCATCTTGTACAGCGTATTAAATTCGGCCAAGGCTTTGTCGTCAGTCCACAGGTGATTGACGATGCCGGTCCAGCGCACTTTGGGAAACTTAGCCGCCAACGCGTTTAATTGCTGTTGCGCCTGCTGGCACTGCGCCGACATCGCCGGCCGCGACTCTTTTAAATACCAGTCGCACCAGGTGGCGCTGATAAACAATAGATGCTCACCGGTTAAAAATGGCTGCAGCCGTTGTTGTTGGGCCGCGGCGCTCAGGGTTTCGCTGGATGCCGGCGGCAACTGCTGACCTTGGGCTAACCGAGCGAGAAAGCCATCCAGCGCCTGGTCCGACTCATGAGTACTGTATACCTGTTCGCCGGCGGTATTCAGCAGCACTGAAAATGGTGTGCCGACCAGGCCCAGTTGCACCGCCAGCTTGCCTTCCACATCGCGCCATACCGGCATAGTCAGGCCAAACTTGTTGACCACCTGCCGGATATCCGCTGGCGCTTCGTTGATGTCGATATTCACCGCGACAAAATTCACTTTGTCGCCAAACTGTTGATACAGCTTCTGAAAATGCGGCATTTGCTGCATACAGGGCTGGCACCAGGTTGCCCACATTTTGATATACACCGGCTTGCTGGCATCTAAGCTAGTCAGGTTGCTCACCTTGTCCCCGGGAAACGCCTGCAGCGGTACGGTGCGATACGCCGGAACTTCGCGATAAGCCGGTTCTGCGGCGCTGGCTAAACCCGACAGGCTCATGAGCAGCAGGGAAAACAGGGTTCGGCCGGCGGTGGTGGTGAAGATCTTGGTTTGCTGCATGAAAAATTCCCCTGGTTAAAAATCCGGCTGAAAGTGAAAGCCCACAGCGATGCGGTTCCAGCTGTTGATGATAGTGATCATCACGGTTAAATCCAGAATTTGCGCGTCGCTGTATTCTGCCGCAACCGCAGCAAAATCAGCATCTGACACGCCGTGTTGCGCCACCAGCGTTAGCGCTTCGGTCCAGCGCAGCGCGGCCTGTTCGGCCGGTGTGAACACCCCACCTACTTCGCGCCAGGCCGGCAATACATCCAGCCTTTGCTGCAGCTCGCCGTCTTTGCGTGCTTCACCGGCATGCATATGCTGGCAAAAAGCACAGCCGTTGAGTTGCGATGCGCGCAGTTTAATCAGGTGAATTAAGCTGTGCGGCAAGCCGGACGCTTCAGTCGCTTTGGCCAAAGCCATCATATGTTGCAGCAGCGCCGGCTGCATTTTGTAAACCTGAGTCCGGCTGATACGTTCTGACATAAACACCTCCATTGGTTGAGGTGCTCAGTCTATAAATTGCTTAGCGGGCAGAATTGGAGATTTGCGACATCTTGCGTTTTTTATACTGGCCCGGCGTCTGGCCGGTCAGGCGATAAAAATGCAGATGCAGATGGGCCTGATCGTAAAAGCCGGCCTGCTGCGCCACGCTGGCAAGCTCGGCAGCCGGGTTCTGGCTGAGGATAAACCGCGCCAACCGCACCTTCAGCATCAGCTGTAATTGCGCCGGTGACAAACCGGTTTCCAGCTTAAAGCGCCGTTCATACTGACGCCGGCTTTTGGGTAACTGCTGATATAAATGCTGTAAATCCGCCGCCGGCTGCTGTAGCAGCTGCAGACTATGCAGTACAAGCTGTTGGCCAGAGATGATGGCTTCGGCCAAACCCAGTAACCAGCATTCAATGGCATTCAGCTGCGCTGCGACGTCGCTTTGGTCAGCTAACAGGTCCAGCAATTGAGCTAGCCCCGCTATATTGGCCAGTTGCAGGTCAAGCTGCGGCGACGTGAGTTCGGCCGGACTGATGCCAAGCAGCTGGAAAGCACCGGTCGGCTGAAAGCGCACACTGAGCAACTGCTGACCTGCGCGGAACTGGCTGTGCGTCAGCTTTGGCGCATACTGCAGCCAGGCTTGGGGCAGCTGGCCGGCGGTAAATTCAATAGTCAGATTGCTGCCGCCGTCCGGATACAGCGCATGGCTTGGCACCTCACCACTGTCCGCCGGTATGCGCAACGACCAGTACAACTGCACCCAGGGCTGCAACTGAGTGCAAGCGGCGCGCTGCTGAAAACCCGGCAACGATTGCTGCAGTTGCGGTTGTAAAACTGTTTGGATTTGCTGGGTGGACGCGGTCATCGGGTGTTGTTTTGTGGCAGTGATAAACGCAGCTTATGCGGCATTAAGCGGCGGAGCAAGCGGATGAAGGCGGCCAGTTCGTACGGTGGCGCTCGCGCTTACCGTACCTACCAGAGCAAAAATCCGTAGGTACGGCAAGCGCCAGCGTCGCCGTACATAAACCACGTGGCGTACATTGGTGAAAACATGTCGTTCACCCCCGCCGTTCTTCGCCGCTGTAGAGCCGGTAACCGTTGCGGCCTTGTTGTTTCACCTGATACATGGCGCTGTCGGCTTTTTCCAGCAGTTCGGCCAGTTCCTGACCGTGGCGTGGGTGCAGGCTGACGCCGATGCTGGCGCC
>CBFGPY010000314.1:0-4405 GCA_965650755.1 uncultured Chromatiaceae bacterium
CACCCCGGCCCGCACGCTGGCCGACGTGGTCAGGGACGCGGACGTGTTCCTGGGAATGCCGTTTGCTGGCCCTTAATGTCGAAATAACGTACTTCGGTGAACCCAAACACATTTTTGTAGAAGTCTGCCCAGTGCTGCATCGTGCCTTTCACCACGTTGTTGGTCAGATGGTCGATGCAGCTGAAGCCCAGATCTTCGACGATAGCCGGTTTATCATGCGGCTCAAAATCACGCTGATAAATCGAGTCGGCCACGCCATAACGGTCAATAAAATAAATCAGGCTATCGCCAATGCCATAAATCGCCGGATACGGCAGGTCAGTCAGCGCCGGATCTGCGCCGCGGGCACCGCGTTCCAGCGCAATACGCCGCGCCGCAACCGCATCATCAACCCGCCAGCCCATCGCGCAAATCGCCGGGCCATGTGTGCGGCTGAAGTTTGCCGAGAAACCGCTGCGCTCACGGTTCAACAAAATATGAATGTCGTTTTGCTGATAATAATCAATGGCTTTGCCTTTAAACTGCCGGGTTCTGGAAAAACCAAAGGCCTGAAAAATCTGGTGTAAATAGCTGCTGTCGGCTGCGGCAAATTCGGTAAATTCGATGCCCCGCAGGCCCAGTGGATTGTGCTGCATGTCCGCCTCTGAACGTGAATATATTGTAAATTAAATAACCACTTCACGATAACGGTCAGGCGCAGAGCTTTAATTGATGTAGATCAAAACCGGCACTGCGCCGGTTAAAATGACAGGCAGGCTCTTGTCAGCATTTGCTGACAGAGCTTGTCAGCCTATAAGAAATACCACATTAAAAATCAATCTGTTACGTTATTTAACTTTATTGGCCCTCACTTCCGGCATGGCTTCGACAAAGAGTCTTGCGACTATGCGTTGGTATTCACCACTGCGTTTCATTTCATCAAGCGCCTGTTGCAGTGCATCTACCTGCGCCGGCGGCACGGCCAGATTCAATGCCAGATAGTTTTCACCTTTTGTTTCCAACTCCAGTACCGGTTCGACCAGATCCTCAGTCGCATTGTGTGCCGCCAACCAGGCCGGCATCACCAGTTCTGAGCCGATGATTAAATCCACTTTTCCCTGTAAAAATAGCGCGATAGGTGCAGATTTGGACGGGAAGTCCAACAGGTTTTTCCCCCGGACAAAGCCGTTTCGCAGCAAATACTCTTCATAAACGTCGCCGCGCGCCACTGCGATGCCAAATTGTTGGGCTTGCTGTAAATCTTGTGGATTGACCTGCGGTCGGCTTTTCAGCCGGTATAAAAAGGCTCTGGATGAAGCCAGGGGACCGACCCACTGAAATTTATTCTGCCGCTCCGGCGTACGCGATGTGGTGAACAGACCGCCTTGCGGATTCTGTAAGGCGTACTCATAAGCGCGCAGCCAGGGATACAACTGCATACTGCATTGCATATTGGTGATTTCGCACAGGCGATGAATAATCTCGGCGTTGATCCCGGTGATCCGATCGCCATCCTGATAGTTATAGGGGGGGAAATGTTCCGTCAGCAGCTGTAAAGTAGCGACAGCATGCAGTGGGCTTGTTATCAAAAACAGAACAGTGCACAAAAAACGACGCATGAGCGTTCACCGTGATAACTGCGGATCTGAACCTCAATATGCCAGAGTTTCTGCGCAAAAACCATGCAGAGTAAAGGCCCGTGTTTAAGTTTTGAGCTTGATCCGCAGCAGATACTGACTGGCCGTGATATACAGATATTGCCGGTCCGGACTCAGGGCTACATTGGCTGCCGCAACACCGGTTTTAATCTTCCCGAGCACAACACCTTGCGGATTGATCACCCAGACCCCCGCCGGTCCGGTCGCCAGTACAATGCCGCTGGGTAGTACTTTTAAACCATCCGGCAGTCCCGGCGCTTGTTTGACCGCTGACGTCACATCCAGCCACAAAACGCCATCCTGATACTGACCTGCGGCATTACGTTTAAAACGCCACCACTGTGCTGCTGCAGGATCTGAATTGGCCACATACAAAAACTGCTCATCCGGTGAGACGGCGAGCCCATTTGGCCGTGTCAGGCTGCCACTGATTAAACTGACCACACCGTCGCTGGCAAGCTGATAAATTCCATTGTGCGGTTGCTGCTTTTCAGCGGACTGGTCGCCACCTTCTAAACCATAAGGCGGATCTGTGAACAAATAACGGCCATCTTTGAGTTCAATCAAATCGTTTGGGCTATTAAACGCTTTGCCCTGATACAACCCGGTCAGTGTGCGAAAAGTCGCTTGTTGTCCTTGCTGCGCGGCACGCACAGCAAGCCGCCGGTCGCCGTGCTGTGCCAGCACCAGTTCGCCTTTTTTGTTGAAGATCAGCCCGTTGCTGCCTTCTTTCAGCACTGAAGGCTGATGCCCTGTGCTGCCGGAAGGCGTCAGGTATAAAGTTGAGCCTGCTGCTTCTGACCAACGCCAGATTTGATTCTTCGGCACATCAGAAAACAACACTGCGCCGCTGCCGGGCTCTGCGACCGGACCTTCGGCCCACTGATGACCCGTCGACAGGATCTCAAGTTTTGCATCAACACTGATCACTTGCTGCAGCGCCGGGTCCAATACTTCCACCGGTTGCTGTGGCAACTCAGCCGGCCAGCCGGTGTCCGCCTGTGCAACTGACAATCCAATAAACTGTACCCATAGCAAAGCCAGTAAAGACCGGGTAAACAGGCAAGACTGATTCATCAGCATCTGCTCCAAAATGGCTTATTGTGCGCGGATCGCAGAGCCACGCACGACCAGCTCTGGTTCAAAAACATTGTTGACCAAGGTCTGATCATCGGCATAGACGTTACGCAGTACCCACAACGCTGCCATCTTGCCCATTTCATGAATGGGGTTATTGACGGTTGTCAGCTTTGGCGAAATGTATTTGGCGAAAGGGATGTTGTCATAGCCAACAACTGACAAGTCACGCGGAATAGTCAAACCGCGCTGCAGGCAGACCGCGATAGCACCAGAAGCCATCTGATCGTTGGCACAGACCACCGCCGAAAATGGTTTACCGGTTTGCAATAATGCCAGCATACCGGCTTCACCGCCTTCTTCCTTATAATCGCCTTCGATATAAAGCGCAGGGTCAAATACCAACCCACCTTCTGCTAATGCACGCTGGTGGCCGACTAACCGCTCCATTGCATCGTGTTTGTTTTTCGGGCCTGAGATATAAGCAATACTGCGATGGCCTAAATCCACCAGGTGCCGGCTGGCCAGATAACCACCGAGTTCGTTATTGAGGTAAATACAGCTCGGTTCCATCGCCTGAATGTAGCGGTTGATCAGCACAATCGGTACTGAACGCTGACTGAGTTGCACCAGATACTCATCCGACACCGCCTCGACATCCAGGATCAGCGCATCACAGCCACGACTGAGCAGGAACTCGACACTGTCCTGCTCCACCGCTGCATCGCTGTGACCAACCGCGATAATGACGTGTTTGTTCTGCGCGCGCAGGGCCGCTTCAATTTCGGCCATCATCGGGCCGTAATACGGACCGTCCAGTTGCGATACCAGCACACCGACACTATTGGACACATTGGATGCCAGTGACTGCGCTATGGTATTGGGCCGGTAATCCAGCTCTGCCATCGCATCCAGCACTTTTTGCCGGGTTTTTTCACTGACATTGCTGTTTTTGTTAATGACCCGGGACACTGTGGCCAGCGACACGCCGGCGCGCAATGAGACATCGTAAATCGTAGCCATCGCTGTGATGAGCCCCCAAGCAGTGCTTTGATAAAACCAATAGTATCAGCTTTTTAGCTGCGTCTCTTTCACAATTTATCCGGCGCTTTGCTTCAGTTCCGCCTGAATTGCCGTCACTTTGGCAGTATCCAGCAGATAATGGCGCATGACGATAGCGACAAGGACTGAACCAATGGCCGGGAACAAACTGAACGACAATAAAATACCGTTACGGGCTGTTTCAGTTTGCTCAGTGTCGGCCTGATAACCATAACCGGCCAACAACCAGCCTGCCGCCGCGCCGCCCAATGCCAGGCCCAGCTTAATAAAGAAAATAATCGATGAATACACCATGCCGGTGGTGCGGATGCCGGTTTTCCACTCGCCGTAATCGACCGTATCAGCCATTTTGGCCCACAGTAACGGCGTGGCAGCATTAAAACAGAAGTTCCAGGCGATAAAGACGGCGAAAGCGACCGTGACCTGATCAGCTGCAATCCAGTAACTCAAGGCACAGAAAAACGCCGCTGCCAGCTGCAAGCCAATGTAAGCCTTCACTTTTTCGACTTTCTTCGCTAAAGGGTTCGCAAACAGACAACCGGCCATACTACCGAGCATACCGAGCGTGATAAACATGGTGATGTCGTCCGGCGCGCCAAGATAATATTTGACGTAATAAATCGCCATGG
>CBFGPY010000315.1:0-4404 GCA_965650755.1 uncultured Chromatiaceae bacterium
CCAGACTTTGTGCGGGCAAATTCAATGAATGCACTAATGCACTTAACCCATTAGGCCGCTGCGCTGGCCAGGCCGGTAATGTCATGCTGAATACTGGCAGCTCTGTGGCTAACTCCAGCTCAGAACGGCTGATCTGCAGCTCACCAAACTGGCTGGTGAGCTGCACTGCTGGCCAATCTGGTTGCTGCGCCAACACCAAAGCGGCTGCCGCCAGGCTGCCATGACCACATAAATTGATTTCCTGCCGGCCGGCAAACCAACGCACCGGGATTGGCACTGGCACCTGCAGAGCTTCTGGCAGCAAGATAAACACAGTCACCGGAGCAGACTGTGCAGCTGCAAAGACCTGCAACACCTCATCCTCTGGCCACACTGAAAGGAGACAAACAGCGGCCGGATTACCTCCTGCACTCAGACTACAAAACACATCCAATACAAATGCTTGCATATTCTCCATTGCGACTTTCCCTATGGTTTTGCAGTATGGCTGATGCGGTACTGTCGCGCAGCTTAGCAAAGCTGGCAAAAGGACGACGCCGCAATCACCATAGACTCGTCGTTTTACCGGCTTTATTTTCAGGAACCTATTATGTCTTACCTGCTGGAACAGCAAACCCCCACTGTCGCGGATTATTGTCATTTACGTGTTGCCACTGGCCTCAGCGCAAAAACCGCCGAAGCGGCCCGGATTGGCCTGGCGGCAACTTTATTTGCGGTGCAAATCCGCCATGAAGATCAGGTCATTGGCATGGGAAGGTTGGTTGGCGATGGCGCCTGTCACTGCCAGATTTGTGATATTGCCGTGTTGCCGCAACATCAGGGCAAGGGTCTTGGCAAACAAATCATGCAGGCGCTGATGAATTATGTCGACAGCCACTTACCGGACAGTTGTTATGTCAATTTAATTGCCGACGGCGACGCGAAATTCTTGTATCAGCAGTTTGGTTTTGCCGATGTGGCACCGGAGTCTATTGGTATGGGGTTAACGCTGCCGCGACCTCAACACAAGGCATTGTCAGGCCAATAACAAGGACAGTTTCAGCACTTTTGACCGGACACTGGCGCTTTGCCGGCTTTCCACTAGGCTTGGATCCAGCCTCGTTCCAGCCACAACAGTCACACAAGGAATTCGTGATGAGCCAACTCGATTTATATTACGCCACCAACCGCTGCCACATCGGCGACGACCGTTGGAACCCAACCGCCTACGGCAAAAAATTCAGCGACGACGGCATGGAGAACCTGCGGTTTGGCCGGGTCAGCCTGCAGCTGGACGATGCCGAAGTGCTGACATGTTTTCAGACGCCGGTGGGCCAGCTCGGCAGCGGCGATGGTCTGAGTCTGATGGACTACCTGAGCAAGCAGGTACCACAAGGCCGCATTCAGGCGTATCAGGAAGCGCTGCAAAGTAATATTCATCAGGACAGCCAGAATGCCGCGTTAGGGTCAGCAGCGCTGTTTCAGGATGTGCAGCAGGCCATGTTGCAAAGCTCAGATGTGCTGGTGTTTATTCATGGGTTTAATGTGTCCTGGCAGGATGCCGTCGCCAATGCCGCTGCGCTGCAACTGATGCTGAACCGGCCCGGTTTGGGCGACCCGAAACAAAAAGTGCTGGTGCTGCTGTTTACCTGGCCTTCTGATGGCCAGGCACTGCCTTTTACCTCATACCGCAGCGACAGAGCGGAAGCCGAAGGCTCAGGCGCGGCTTTTGGCCGGGGTTTATTGAAATTACGCGATTTTCTGGCGGGCCTGCGTGACCGCAGTGGTCAGGGCCAGGCCTTGTGTGGCCAGAATATTCATTTGCTCTGTCATTCGATGGGCAACTATCTGCTGCAACACACGTTAAAACGCATCGATGATTTTACACCCGGCAATGCGCTGCCGCGGCTGTTTGAGCAGGTATTTTTATGCGCTCCCGATGTCGACGATACTGCACTGGAAGACCCGGTGAAGCTTGGCCGGCTGCATGAACTGGCACGGCAGGTCACTGTGTATCACAACAAAGGCGACAAAGCGCTGGTGATCTCGGACTACACCAAAGGCAATCCGGACAGGCTAGGCTCAGCCGGCGCGGCACGTCCGGTCGCGCTGCATCAGAAAATTCAGCAGCTTGATTGCAGCCTGGTGGTCAATGGCATGACCAGGCATGGTCTCAGCGAACACAGTTATTATCTGATTGGCGACATTAATCTCGACCTGCGCCACAGCATGGACGGACTGAGCCCGGCCGACCCGCAGCGCCGGCGCCAACGCCATCCACTCTATGCCAACGTCTGGCTATTCAGCTGAATCACCGGAGATCTGCCATGAATCAAAGTGCCACCATCAACATTCAGTCCGGCCAGCTTAATCTGCGTCAGGCCCCGGACAGCCAAAGCACAATTGTCGCAAGGCTCAGTAAAGACAGACCGGTACAAGTGCTGGCCGAAGCCGGCGACTGGTACCGGGTGCGCGCCGGTAACCAGGAAGGTTATGCCGCCAAAGCCTATATTGCGTTGTCGTCGCCGCTGCCGCCGGCCAGCCCTGTCCCAGCCAGCCCAGTGATAGTGCCCACTGCGGCAACGGGCGATTTGGGCGATTTGGGCGATTTGGGCGATTTGGGCGATTTGGGCGATTTTCAGGTCGAAGCCGGCCAGCTGACTTTTGACGCCGAAGGTATGGAACAGCGTGGCCGCTACTTCAGCCGTAATCCGCATGTGCCGACCGACAGTTCCGGCGTCACGCTCGGCCGCGGTTACGATATGCGGGATAAAACAGGGGCAATGATCCAGGCCGATTTATTAGCCTGTGGCCTCGACAGCACAGCCGCTGCGCTATTTGCCAAAGCCGCCGGTTTAAGCGGTGGTGGCGGTAAATCATTTATCACCCAGAACAACCTGAGCAATTTTGAAATCACCCCAGGCCAACAAAAACTGTTATTCGCGCTGACCTACCAACAGATGGTCAGTGACGTGCTGCGCATCTGTCAGAAGCCGGATTTGGTGGCACGTTATGGCGCCACGGACTGGGCAGCATTACCGGCTAAAGTGCGGGATTTGGTGGTGGACTTAAGGTATCGCGGCGATTACACGCCATCGAGCCGCGAGCGCCTGCAGCCGTTGCTGGTTGCCAACAACAGCGCCGCTATCCGCCAGTTGATGGCGGACGAAGCCTATTGGTGCGGGCCAGAGAAAGTGCCGCAGGACAGATTCCGCCGCCGCCGCGATTATCTGGCTTAAATAGGTCTGGTTCTGGCTGTATCAGCGGACGCCCGGTATTGGCTCGGCGTTTGCTGCAGTTCTTTTTTAAACGCAGTATAAAATGACGATTTGGCGTTAAAACCCACGTTCATCGCGATGTCCAGCACAGTGAAATCAGTCTCTTTCAGCTGCCGGGCGGCCGCCTGCACCCGGTAGCGGTTGACGTAATCAAAGAAATTCAGCCCCAGCGTTTCGTTCAGCGTTTGCGAGATGTAATTGGGCGAACAACCGATATGACGCGCCAGCTTGGGCAAGGACAGTGCAGCGTCCAGATACAGCAGGTCCTGCACCATCGCCTGCTCCAGCTTGCCGGCGATGCTGGCCGCTTGCTCCGCGCCCAAAGCAGAGCGTTGATATTGTGCCGAGCGTTGATATTTGCCCTCGGCGACCGCCTGCAGCAGGTCCTGCAGCTCGTCAGGCTCTGCGTCTGTGCAATCGGGGGCGCTGCTATTGCGCTCTGTCAGCGTGGCAAAACCGGGTTTTTGCCGCAGCCCCCACAGCGCCAGATACCAGACCAACAGCAACACCCCCACATCTTTCAGCAACAGCCCTGATGGCAACGGTGCGACCAGATTGTCGTATAACAAAGCCGCCGCCAACAGACCGCCGCCCAACACAACCGCCAGCAACAAACCGTTGATCCAGCGAGCTTCTTCGGCTTCAGTACTGGCGAACAGTTGGCGTAACTGAGCCCGGTATAGTTGTAAATCGCGCATCACCGCATACAGATAAAAACCAGCCTGCAGCACCCAGCCGGTAACCAGCAAAAACGTGAGAATAGCGAGGCTATACACCAGCCCGCGCAGAGATGCCGAGACTTGCTGCAGAATATCGTCACGGCCTTCCGCAATCAGCGCATGCCGAACGTCGCCGGGCAACAATAACGTGCAAAACACTATAGCCAGGCACAAGGCAACCAGCGCAAAATGTGGCCATTCGCGACGGTGAAAGCGCCAACCACTACTTGCGGTCAAGCCTTTGACATAACACCAGAACAACGGCGGGATCAGATACAAAGCCGGTAACGCCAATAACAATGCGGCCATGCGCAATTCTGGCGCCAGTACCGCCAGCACCGGCTGACAAATCAACACGGCGATCGCCAGCAGGCAACCGGCTAACGCCAGATACATCTGCTGTTGCCGGGCACGCAGCAACAACAGAT
>CBFGPY010000316.1:0-4392 GCA_965650755.1 uncultured Chromatiaceae bacterium
ATCCCGGCTGGGCTGTCCATCCGGTACCAGCCCCAGCTCAAAGCCACCGATGGCAAAACCAACATAAAACGGTTGGTTAAAATAAGGGACTGTCTGAAAAACCTTTTGGTACCATTCCGTTGCAGCTGTCAAATCTGCTACAGGATAAATAACAGTACGAAGTCCAAGCATCTGTGCCCTGCCTTTAGTTAGCGCGGTGTTGCGGTTTCTTCCGAATATAGACAGTGCGGTTGACTTCGCAAACCACCTCACCGGCTTTGTTTTTTACTAACACCAAAAACTGTGGAAAATATTTTTGCCCATCATCTGTGGCGGCTTTGATTTCGGCAATAGTAGCGTCGTGCAGCCAGAATTCCGCCGTCAGCGTACCATGGCCGGGCCTGATAAAATCGATGTCGGCTTTTTTATCCCAGACCATATAGGTTTTGCCCATCGCGCCCATCAGCAACAAAGGATATATCGGATCTGTCATCGCAAACATCGCACCACCGAACTGGCTGCTATTGATATTGCGCCGCCATGGCCTGTCACTCAATTCGACCTTAGCATAACGATAATCACTGGCCAGCACAGCGACTTTGATACCGTTAAACCAGAATGGTGGCCAAAAATTTAATAAATGCCGCATCACTTCGGGTTTAAACGCCCATTTCATTTGTCACTCCTCAACTGGTCTGTCCTGTGATTATGCCGCTTTTGCAAGCGTCTGACCAGTGATCCGGCTGGATGGCCAATTTTCGCTTTTCCTCAGGCGAATAATAGTCTTATAATCCGTTAACCCTTATTTTTTAGTGATGCCCTCATGCCCGATCATAATAGCGAGCTGCGAAAAGCAGGTTTAAAAGTCACGTTGCCCCGCGTAAAAATCCTGGAGATCCTGCAGGACCCGGCACATCAGCACATCAGCGCTGAAGACGTGTACAAAATCCTGCTGGAAATTGGTGAAGATATCGGTCTTGCTACAGTGTATCGGGTGCTGAACCAATTTGACGATGCCGGTATAGTCACCCGCCATCATTTTGAAGGTGGCAAATCAGTATTCGAATTAAGCCGCATTGATCACCACGACCATCTGGTTTGCCTGAACTGCGGCAAAGTGATTGAATTTGAAGATGATGAAATCGAACGCAAACAGCTGGAGATTTCGGAGAAAAATGGTATCAAACTGACCCACCATAGTCTGTATCTGTATGGCGAATGCGTAGATAAAGTCAGCTGTGAACAATTTAAAGACAGTCAGCATAAATAAGCTGCTCTGCCGAATTAATAAAGCCGCTTGATAGCGGCTTTTTTATTTTATTTCACTGATTTACTCTAATTTTGTTTATCCAGCAACACACATTGCTGTTGCCGGCAGGCCGGGACTGGTGGTATCAGTTGTTGACAAGTGCTGCGCAAACCCAGCCGTTGTTGTTGCTCCTGCCGTGTTCTGGTGTAGCGGTCGTTAGTAATGGTCAGCATTTTCTGATCAGTCTGCTGCGTCGAGAACAACAAAAACTGCTCAGGGCCACCACAAGGCCGCGAACCAATACCAATCACCTGACATTGCTGGTCGGTATGACAGCTTTTATCTGCAGTCAGCTTTTGCATGCGCTGGTATAACTGACGACCATCGACCTGCATCTGTGCCAACGGACCATCCAGTTCCGTCAGTAAATTTTGATTTTGTGGTGGAGTTTGGACACAGCCAGTCAGCCACATTACAACGATGAACGCACCTGTTCGGAACAATGACATGCAAACTTCCCTGAATAAACTGCCTGGGGCACTTTGTTAAAACAATGTAAGGCGCATAGAGTAACAAGCCAGCATCTGCAGTCAAGCCGACAGATATAAACACTTGTACAAAATTTGTCAGCGAATATGACAAAAAGACAGGTATCACTGCAAAGCCCGGGGTGTTTCGGTGCCATGCCAGACGATAGCCTAGTTCCAAATTCCTTCGCAAACGGCTCCTTTAGCTTGCGACTTTACGTACATAAAAAAAGGTCGCCGAAGCGACCTTTTACCATCAGTACCAACTTACAGCTTGGCTTCAAGCTCTGGCAGAATTGCGAACAAATCACCTACCAGACCATAATCAGCCACCTGAAAAATCGGCGCTTCCGGGTCTTTGTTGATTGCCACTATCACTTTGGAATCTTTCATGCCGGCTAAATGCTGGATTGCACCGGAGATACCCACCGCGATATACAGATCCGGCGCGACAATTTTACCGGTTTGACCAACCTGCATATCGTTGGGCACAAAACCAGCATCGACCGCGGCCCGGCTGGCGCCGATGGCTGCATTGAGCTTGTCGGCAATGCCTTCGAGTAACTTGAAGTTATCACCGTTTTGCATACCACGGCCACCGGAAATAATGACTGACGCGGCGGTGAGCTCCGGACGTTCAGATTTAGTCAGTTGCTCATCTACAAACACAGACAAACCGGCAGCAGCGGCAGGCGCCACAGCTTCAATCGGCGCAGCGCCACCCGAGGCGGCAGCGGCAAAGGCTGAACTGCGCACGGTAATGACTTTCACTGCGTCCGCGCTTTGCACCGTCGCAATGGCGTTACCAGCATAAATCGGCCGGACAAATGTATCAGCGCTTTCAACTGCGATAATGTCGGAGATTTGCCCCACATCCAGCAGTGCTGCCACACGTGGCAGAAAGTTTTTACCGTTGGTCGTAGCAGACGCCAGAATATGGCTGTAACCCGAAGCCACCGATAACACCAAAGCTGCCACTTCTTCGGCTAACTGATGCTGGTATAAAGCCGCATCGGCCACCAGCACCTTGCTAACGCCTTGCAGTGTTGCTGCTTCTGCAGCAACACTCTGGCAGTTTTGGCCGGCGACCAGTACGTGGATATCGCCACCGATGGCCGAAGCCGCAGTCAGGGTTTTTGCCGTATCGGCTTTTAATTGAACATTATTGTGTTCGGCAATGATTAAAATGGCCATCAGATCACCTTCGCTTCATGCTTTAACTTTTCAACCAGCGTGTCGACTGAATCCACTTTTACACCGGCCTGACGTGTCGCCGGCGCTGTGACTTTCAGCACTTTAATCTGGCTGTGCAGTGACACTCCCAATGAGTCGGCAGCGATCACATCCAGCTGTTTTTTCTTGGCTTTCATAATGTTTGGCAGTGACGCGTAACGAGGCTCGTTTAACCGCAGGTCCGTCGATACAATCGCTGGCAGGTTTAACGCCACTGTTTGCAAACCACCGTCGATTTCCCGGGTGACATTGACTTTGCCATCGGCAACAACCACTTTTGACGCGAAAGTACCCTGGCCCATGCCAGTTAAAGCCGCCAGCATTTGCGCGGTCTGATTGTTATCAGAATCAATGGCTTGTTTACCCAGGATCACCAGTTGCGGTTGCTCAGTTGCCACCACTTTGGCCAGCAGCTTAGCCACTTGCAGAGATTCCAGGCTTTGGTCAGTTTCCAGTAATACAGCACGGTCTGCACCTAACGCCAGTGCAGTACGCAGTTGCTCCTGCGCAAGGCCGGGTCCGATGGAGACCACAACAACTTCAGTTGCAATACCTGCTTCTTTTAACCGTACCGCTTCTTCTACTGCAATTTCACAGAAAGGGTTCAGCGCCATTTTGACATTGGCGAGGTCCACGCCGCTCTGGTCGGCTTTCACCCGCACTTTTACGTTGTAATCAATCACCCGTTTGACCGGCACCAGAATTTTCATCAATGCACACCCCTGCTGTTTCCGGGTCAAGTTTACGTAAAGGTAAACTTCAGACCATTTCAATGCCGGACAATCTAACCAGTGTTGACGTTAACGTCAACCTGAAATACCCTTGCCGGCAACGCTTTTAAAAAAACTACCCAAGAATAGCAGTCAACAGGACAAAAACTGTTGATGCAGCGCAAATCACAGCAGCGAGGTGGCAAATGGAACGGGAATCGATGGAGTTTGATGTAGTCGTAGTCGGTGCCGGTCCGGCAGGTTTATCGGCAGCGATTAGACTGATGCAACAGGCAAAAGCTGCAGGCACTGAACTGAGCGTCTGCGTCGTGGAAAAAGGTTCTGAAGTCGGTGCACATATTTTGTCAGGCGCGGTATTTGAACCGCGTGCCTTAAATGAACTGATCCCGGACTGGCAGAGCAAATCGGCTCCTTTAACTACAGCCGTCAGTCAGGATGATATCTATTTATTACAAAGTGCCGACAACGCCAGAGCAATCCCACATTTTGCCGTGCCAAAAACCATGCACAATACCGGCAATTATATTGTCTCCATGGGCAATGTTTGTCGCTGGCTGGCAAGTGAAGCAGAAGCGCTTGGTGTCGAGATTTTCCCGGGCTTCAGCGCAGCCAGCCTGATCATTGAAGAAAATGTGGTCAAAGGTATCATCACCGGCGATATGGGGCTGGACAA
>CBFGPY010000317.1:0-4389 GCA_965650755.1 uncultured Chromatiaceae bacterium
CGAAGTGGCGGACCGTCAGCAAATTGCTGAGCAGGTAGCGAAGTTCTCTGGCTTGTCAGTACAGGCTGTACTTGCCAATAACCTGGATATTCCAACCGATTATTTCTGGAAGGAGTTATTGCGTGATCGCGGTCAGACTGTTGGCCGACTGGACTCGCGTTATCTGGGTATCGACCGCAAAGAAGCCGGCGCTGAGCCAGATTACAATGCCGAGCTGACCTCCTGGTTACATTCATTCACGCCGGCGATTAATCATTACCTGCGCACCAGCCTGAACTATAAAACCGACGTCAAATACAACATGTTTGGCCCGGTGCACCCTTGGAACCGCGATGGCGACCAGACCGGCGAAAACCTGCGTCAGGCTATGGCACAAAACCCGTACCTGAATGTGATGATCCAGTCCGGTTATTATGACGGCGCCACCAACTACTTTGATGCCAAGTACAGCATGTGGCAGCTGGATCCAAGCGGCAAAATGAAATCACGCTTGAGTTTTAAAGGCTATCGCAGCGGTCATATGATGTATCTGCGCTACGAAGACTTAAAACAGTCGAATGACGACCTGCGAGAATTTATCAAAGCAGCTTTACCGAAAGAAGGTCAGGCGGCGAAATACTGATAGCGCAGGTAACAGCAAAACCGGCATCTGATGATGCCGGTTTTTTTCAGCAAGTTGAAACCGATGCATTTTGTGCGCTGCTGTTTCTGCGACTCAGACTTAGCTGGAACAAACAAAGTGCCCCGGCGGTCAGCACGGCAATAGCGCCAAACAAGTACCACATCAGCACAGGTTGCTGCATTTCAGCGCCAAAATAGCCATAAGCCCAACCCGACAATAACCCGGCAAACAGATTGCCAAGTGCCATCGCAACAAAATAATAACCCATGTACATCGCCGTCTGGCGTGGAGGCGCAATGGCCGCGACATACTCTTGGCTTTTTGGTGAGGTGACCATTTCACCGACCGAGAATAACAACACCCCGGCAATGGCGAGCAGACCGCCGCTGGCCGAAGTCGCCGATAGACCACACAGCATCAGCCCAAATGCCAACAGCAAAGTGCCGCCAACCAGCACCGGCAGGGCTTGCCAGCGCATGATAAAACGGCTGATGGCGATCTGACACAACACTATGGTTAAAAAACCAAGGTTCACGATGTATTCCGGATTGATTTGCCGGTATAAAGCGCGCCAGTCGCTGGCGAGGACATGCGCATCGGTTTGCTGCAACTGCAAAGCGGTCAGGCCTTGCGCCAGCACGGCCGTTGGCAGCTGAATTTTGTGATGCGCCAGCTGACGGCTGATCTCAGCAAGCACCGCTTCAACGGCCTGTTGATCCGGCAACGCCTGCTGGTACTGTGTGGCAAAACCCGGCAGCGCGTCCGCCAGCTGTGCGACGTTAACTGCCGCCAGATAATCCAGCGAGCCCGGCAACCAATGCGCCAGCAACTGCACCAGATCTGCCGTGTTGACATAGTCGCGCAGATACAGCGGCATCGTGATAAACAGCTGCATATAAGCGGTGAAATAGCCGGTCAGGATCAACAGATACAGCACAAAAGCGCGGTTGCCGGCACGCAGTGGCTGGCGATACCAAGCCGCTGTTGCAGCAACAGTTGCGCCTGAATTCAGCAGGCTCCAGAGCAGATTCAGCGATAACCAAAGCGCGCCAAGCCACAAGGCTGGCCAGGGATCGGTCAGGCGTGGGCTGATCAATAACAACAGCAACAAGGGCAGCACCAATAGCGCCAGCCGGGCATTGCCAAGCACCAGCTGCATATCGGCCAGCACCTGGCGTAAAGTGCGGCGGTCGTCCGGCCCCGCAGCAGCGGGCTCGTGATACCAGAGTAAGGCCGGCAACACATTGACCAAAATCCAGCAGGACGACAGCAAAAATACTAAATCCCAGCTGATAGCGCGCAGGTATCCGGCAAGCAAAGGCCCGAAAAAACCGCCGATATTGACCATGGTGTAAAACACACCAAAGGCCAGCCCCCGGTTGCTGTCGTTACTGCAACGGCCGACGGTGCCGACCACCACGGGTTTAAAACAGGCCGCACCGGTTGCGACGAGCAAAAACACGGCAAAAAACGCCCAGAAGCTATGTACCTGGCCGAGTAAAAAATAACCCGGTGCCATCAAGGCAAATGAGCACAAAAACATCCGCCGGTAGCCGTAGCGGTCGGCCAGGGCACCGGTCAGCACCGGCAGCAGATACAGCAAAAATGGGATCATGCCCTGAATGTAACCACGGTCCTGGTCGCTAAAACCAAGACCGCCCTGGCTCACCGGGCTGGTCAGATATAATGACGACAGGCTGAAAAAACCATACCAGGCCAGCCGTTCGAAAATCTCCATACCATTGGCCAGATAAAAGGCCCGGCCAAACGGCTGGCGCTGCTCTGTCATGCAACACTCCTCAGTTCAAAGTTGTTATCGCTTTATCAGCCAAAATAAGGTTGTTGCAGCACCAGTTCGGCACAAAGCAAATCTGCCAGTGCTGTGCCAACCGATTTAAACAGAGTGATTTGCGCCAGGTTGTGATCAGGGGCCAGATTGGCGCGGACGTTTTGGTTCACTCGGCACAGCCCGGCCAGATCATTGCGGATCTGCGCTGCGCTGAATTGTCCTTCACTCATCGGGATCAGCAGTTCGCCGGCTTCATTCAGTACGTTTTGCCGGTCATCCACATAGACAGCGGCACGGCACACTAAAGCCGAATCGCACTCGCGCTGCGCCGGGCTGTGATTGCCCAGCAAACTGACAAAACAACCCGGCTTGATGTCATCACCGTTCAGCAACGGACTGACAGCACCGGTGGCGGCGACGATGATGTCGGCTTCTGTGCAACTTGTGGTCAGGTCCTGACACACCGCAACCACAAGTGCCGGATATAACTGTTGCAGTCGGTAGCAGAGTTGCTGCGCCTTTACCGGGTTACGGCCCCAAATCGTCACCTGACGCAGCTTGTGTTCGCTTAAGTGGGCGCGAAGCAGCGGCAGCGCCAAAGCGCCGGTGCCAAGCAGCAATAAATGCTGACTGTCGGGCCGCGCCAGATAACGTGCCGCCAGTGCGGATACGGCAGCGGTCCGCCAGCAGGTGACGCTGCTGCCTTCAACCATTGCCAGCGGCTGGCCGTTACTGCGCCGGTACAGCAGAATATTTGAATGCAGAATAGGCACGGCCGGCGTCGCGGCGCTGTTGTCCGGAAAATAACAAAACGCCTTCACCGCGATACTGTTCTCGGTCCAGGCCGGTAGCAGGGCAAAGGCACTGCTACCCGCACCCAATGCATAGAGCTGGCGCTGCGGCATCTGAAAATCGGCGGCAAAACCGCGTTGTAAAGCATTGATGAGCGTTGGAAAATCTAAAACCTGATCAACCTGCTGCGCACTGATAAATTGCATGGCGCCTCCTTAAATATCGAGTTGGAAGCGCACCGGCGCCTGGGTTAACTGCTGATAACCCTGTGCTGTGACCAGCACATCGTCTTCTATTCGGACACCACCATAGTTCGGCAAATATAAACCGGGTTCGATGGTTACAATCATGCCGCTTTGCAGCGGCTGCGGGTTATTCGGGCTTAAAAACGGCTGTTCGTGCAGCTGTAAACCGACGCCGTGACCAAGGCCGGGGCCGGCGTAACGGCCAAACTCGGATTGCTGCAAAGTTGAATCGGAGATAAAAAACAACTCAGCAGCACTGATGCCGGCCCGCACTTTGGCCAGTGCGGCTTGTTGTGCTTGTTGCACAGCCTGGAACAGCGCCAGCTGCATCACATCTGGTTTGCCTGCGACATAGCTGCGGGTCATGTCCGAACGGTAGCCATTGACGCTCGCACCAAAATCAATCAGCACCAAATCGCCTTTTTGCAGTTTTTTATCGCCAGGCAGCGCATGCGGGAGCGCTGAGCGGGCACCAAAACCAACAATAGTGGCAAAGGACAAACCGTCCGCGCCGTGTTTTTTCAGCTGGTATTCCAGTTCAGTAGCAAATTCATGCTCACGGATGCCGGGTTTTAGCAGTGGCAACACCGTCGCCAAAGCGCGGTCGGCAATGTTCGCCGCCAACTGGATCTGGCCGGCTTCATAGTCATCTTTCACCATGCGCTGCGCGGCCAGCACTGGCGGGCAAGGGGTCAGCTGCAGCGGCAGGGCGCTGAGCTCCCCGGCAATCGCCTGAAATTGCGTCAGGCTGATGTGTTCTGCTTCAAACCACAGGGCTCGGCAACCCAGGTCGCCAATCAGCTGGTTTAGCAGTGCGCCGAGGCTTTGCCGGTCACGATCGCGGATCAGCACCTGACAACCCGCCTGCACCAGCGCAGTTTCATGACGCGCCTGCAGTTCAAAGCGATAATCGGTGATAAGCCAGACTGAAGTGGCCGTGA
>CBFGPY010000318.1:0-4387 GCA_965650755.1 uncultured Chromatiaceae bacterium
GAAGTATTCAAGCAGACCACAATGCGCCAGCGTAAAACGCATTTTGCTTTGCGGCCCGTTGCTGACCACAGCCAGTTGTAGTTGTTGCTGCTGAAGTGCTGCCAGCACAGCAGCAGCGCCGTTGACTGGTCGCAGCGCCTCGGTAAAAAGCCGCTGCAGGCGCGCGCGATATTCGGTTTCATAATTGGCCGGCCGACTGATGTGATGGGCCAGACACAACCTGCTGAAAATATCACTGAGCTTGCCGCCGCGATAATGCAGCAGCAGTTCATTCAGTGTTATGTGCACGCCATAACCGGCAAATTGCTGCTGCAGCGCCAGATTACACAGGTATTCGCTGTCAACCAGGGTGCCGTCGTTATCAAACAGCACTGCGCGGATGCGTGAAGCCGGCTTGCTCATGGCTTGTTAACGCCCACGCTCATGGCTTCGCGGCCATCTGCAGTTCCAGCACACCGCCGGCCATAATTTCACTATGCAGCAAATAGGTGCGCTGCAAAGCTTTACCATTGAGCTTGATTTGGTTGATATAGGGCCGCTTTGGACCATTGTTCACAGTCTTAATACAAAAACTGCGCTTGTTGGCCAGTTGCAGGCAAGCTTCGTCAAATAACGGGCTGCCGAGCTGATAAACCGGATCAGCTTCCAGCCCACCGCTAAGCTGAAATAATCCTAGCTTTAGTAATACGGCAAGGCTGCCCATCAGGCCCTGATCTTCATCGCCGTTGTAGCCACGCTCCGGGTTTAAATGGCTGTACACAGTGTCGCTGACACGACGTGACCAGTACTGGGTTTTTGCCGCATCGCCGGCCGCAGCAAAGATAAAAGCGGTCTGGATACTGGGCTGGTTGCCATAGTTAATTGGCGTGCGGCGATATTCCGGATGACCTTCCTGCGCATGGGCGGTGCCGGCAGTGAAATCCTGTTTGGCGGCCTTTTCAAATGCTGTTTCCAGCCGGTTGATTAACGTCTTTTTGCCGCCCATAAGTTTGGCCAGACCTTCGATATCATGGGGGACAAACCAGGTGGCCTGAGCGGCGTTGGATTCGATAAAACCGGCTTCATATTCCAGCGGGTCAAAAGGTGTACGCCAGTTGCCACTGAGTTCTTTTGGTCTGATATAACCGGTTTTGCCGTCATATAAATTGCGCCAGTTCTGGCTGCGTTGCAGAAACTCTGTTGCGACAGCCCGATTGCCGGTTTTTATCGCCAACTGCGCCAGGGCAAAATCCTGATAGGCGTATTCCAGAGTCTGGCCGGCACCGCGTCTGTGGCTGCCATAGTTGCTTTCGGTTTCCGGCAGCGGGTAGGGCACATAACCATTTTTCAGGTAGTAATTAAAACCTCCGCCCGTGGCGCTATAGTGCTCGTAACCAGCTTTGGCCATCAGGCCAGCTGCGCTGTGGTTTTTCTGCAGCATCGGCAGCAGTTCGCTGGCAGGTGTTTGCAGCAGTCCTTTTTGCGCCAGCGAAACTAAAAACGGCGTCATCGGCACACCGGGCATCACCAATGTATCTTGCCCACCCGAGGGGCCGCGCGGGATCAGGCCAAAATCCCGGCCGTATTGAATAAGGCTCTCGCCAAGCGCTGTGGCTTTTTCCGGATAAGCCAGTGGCCATAAAGTCGCGATAGTCCACTGCGCCCCCCAGAATGAATCCGAGTTAAACATGGCAAATTTGGGCTGGCCCTGGCTATTAAGCGGTAACTGCCGGACTTTTGGCTCTATGTGTCCTTCAGTGCCGGATAAATCGGCATATTGGCCATTCACATCAGACACCAGACGCCGGCCCTGCAGAGCATGCCATAAGTCAGTGTAAAAGCGCCGTTGCTGTTGCTCACTGCCGCCTTTGATTTGAATGCGTGATAACAGCTGGTTCCACTCTGTATAGGCTTGCTTGCTGATGTCGGCAAAATCCCAGCCGGGCAGTTCTGTCTGCAGATTCAACCTGGCGTTGTCGGCTGAGACATAAGAAAAACCGGCTTTGACCAACACAGTCTGATCCTGGCTTTGAAAACTCAGCCGTACCCCGGCGTTGTCACCGCTGATGCCACTGACATTGCTGAACAACATGTCGCCACGCCAGGCATCGAACTGTTGCACCGGCGTAGAAAACGCTAAGTGGAAAAACACTTTCACCGGTTTGACGCGCCGTTCTGTGCCCTGATTGGTGATAAAACCGCCGATGTTTTTAGCGTCGATTTGCCAGACTTCGGCATGCCCGAGCTTTGACGGGCCCTGCACGCCGCCTAATTGTAGCAGCAGTTGTTGCGGCTTCGCGGTTTGGTATTGATAACGCGAAAAACCGACACGGGAAGTGGCGGTAAGGTCGACTTTGATGCCATAACGGCTTAGCTGCAACTGATGAAAGCCGGGCCTGACCTGTTCCTGTCTCTGCTCTGGGTCATGCGAAAAGGCCGAAGCATAATCGGCTTTCTGTTCAGCTAACGGACGTTGGTCGGACAGCGGCATCAGCGACAAACCGGCTAATTGCCACTCATGGATATGGTTAAAACCTTTGACGGTAGTTTCATTGTAACGATAGCCGCTGCCCCATTCACCATCGATGGCTGTGTCCGGAAACAGGCTGACCATGCCAAAAGGGCGCGCCGCTGAAGAAAAATAAAACCAGCGGCTATTGGCAGTATCCAGAAATGGATACACCAGTGCAGCCGGCTCTTTGGCGAAACCTGCCGGCTCTTTATCAAAGCCTGCCGGTGCTGTGCTGTTTTGCGCTTTGTGCTGTGCCGTGTCTTGCGCCAGTGCTGTGATTGAGGGCAATAACAGCAGGCAACTCAGTAGTTTAGTAAAAACTTGCCGGAGTAAAAACGGACGGTAAATCTTCGGCTTGGTGAGATAGTTTAGGACAGGCATCAACCAGCTCCTTGATTAAGTCTGCGCTGGTTATATCAATTGGCCTGTCCAATTGCAACAGGCCTGACCGGTTGAGGCTGGTTTGTCCGGATTCAATGGTTCAGGCAGGTCACTCGCCAATTAACAACACATAAGCTTCAGTGACCTGGGCGATATGCGATTGCATCGCCGCTTTTGCGCCCGCGGCATCCCGCCGGCTTAAACACAGATAGATCTTTTCATGCGCTTCGATGTTTGGACCTGCCACCTGGCGGCGGATTTTTTCGGCAAACAGCTGGCTGAGTTCAGAGCTTTCGCGCAGCGCCCACAACCACTCAATCATTGATTGTAAAGCGCTGTTGCGGGTGGCGCTGGCGATTAACTGGTGGAATTTGCCGTCAAAAGTTTCAGCTTCGGCTGACCTTTGTTGCTGCACCAGATTAATCATCTGGTTTAAATAAGCTTTTAATTTCAATAGCTCTTCGTTACTGATGCGCTCTGCGGCCAAAGCTGCGGCATCACCTTCAAGCAATAGGCGGGCTTCCATGATCTCCAGCGGCCCAGGTGCGTTTTCTACCAGGATCGAGCTTTTCAGGTTGGCTTCCTGCAACACATAGACGCCGGAGCCGGGCCTGATATCAACAAGACCAGATACTTCCAGGGCAATCAGCGCTTCGCGCACAGTCTGGCGGCTGACGTCATATTGCTGCGCCAAATCGCGCTCGGCAGGCAGACGCATGCCTGGTTTAAGCTCGCCGGCGTTGATTTGCTGCGCCAGCTTATCGGCAATTTGCAGATAGAGTCTGGAGTTTGGTGCCGGCGCCTGGCGACTGCTGGCCAAGGAAAGAAGCGTGTTGTCGTTCATGAGTTTCCGCAGAAGTGGTTTGACCAAAAATTTATAGTTGCAAATTGGCCTGTCCGAATGTAAGTTAAATCCAACAGGCTTGACCAATTTAGCTTTGAGACGCTGCAGACGCAACTTTTCAGCGTTGAGTTTATAAGCGGTCAGACCAGATGGCGGATAGAACCCGGTGGCTACCGGTGTTAGCCGTAAAGTAATACCAGGCCGCAGCATTGGGCTACTGATAAATGCCAGCGGTGGCAGTAGCAAATAATTGAGACAGTATTAAAGCAGTTCCGTGTGTGGAACTTCAGAGGAACCAGATGAAAATCATTGATGCAAAAGTCATTATTACCTGCCCGGATCGTAACTTTGTCACGGTCAAAATCACCACGGATCAGGGGCTGTATGGCATCGGTGATGCGACCTTAAACGGCCGCGAGCTGGCGGTGGCCAGTTATCTGCAGGACCATCTGATCCCTTGTCTGATTGGCCGTGACGCCAGCCGCATTGAAGACATCTGGCAATTTTTCTATCGTGGTGCTTACTGGCGCCGTGGCCCTGTTGGCATGACAGCCATCGCCGCCATTGACGTCGCTTTGTGGGATATCAAAGCCAAAGCCGCCAATATGCCGCTGTATCAATTGCTGGGTGGCCGCAGCCGTGACGGTGTGATGGTATATGGCCATGCCAAC
>CBFGPY010000319.1:0-4381 GCA_965650755.1 uncultured Chromatiaceae bacterium
TGATGAATTTCACTTTAAAAACAACTGCGGCCGTGCTGGTCGCGCTCAGTATGACAGCCTGCCAGGACGCCCAAGTGGCCGCCCCGGCAGCCGCGACGGCCACGCCTGTAGTCCAAGCCGCACCCGCGGCTGCTGCTTTTGACTGGTTTAGTTACGAAGGCCGTGACCCGCAGTTCGCTGCGCCTGTCAGCGCCGGCACTTACCAGAATCCGGTTTTGGCCGGTTATTTCCCGGACCCGACCATCACCAAAAGAACCAATGCCGATGGCTCTGAAGATTTTTATATGGCGGTGTCGTCTTTTGTCATGACGCCAGGTCTGCCGATTTTGCACAGTAAAGATTTGGTGAACTGGCAGCTGATTGGCCATGCGCTGGAGCGCGATTCGCAGTTTGATATGCGCGGCCAGCAAATCTCGCAGGGCATTTACGCGCCGACGATCCGTTATCACGACGGCATGTTTTATCTGATTAACACCACAGTCGCGACGCAAACCACCAAAGGCGGCAATTTTATTATGACCGCAACAGATCCGGCCGGTCCCTGGTCGGATCCGATTTGGTTGCCGGAAGTGCCGGGCATAGATCCAGATATCTTTTTTGACGATGACGGCAAAATCTATATCACCCACAATGCCGAAGCGCCGGGTGAAGCGCTGTACGAAGGCCATCGTGCTATCTGGATGTGGCAATACGACCCGGTGCAAAAAGCGGTGCTGAAAGATTCGAAAAAACTGCTGGTTAATGGCGGCGTCGATTTGGCGAAAAAACCAATCTGGATTGAAGCGCCGCACCTGATTAAACACAACGGTTGGTACTATCTGATTTGTGCCGAAGGCGGTACCGCCGACCAGCATTCTGAAGTGGTGTTTCGCAGCAAAAGCCTGAACGAGCCTTTTGTGCCCTGGGAGAAAAACCCAATTCTGACGCAGCGTGATTTGGCGCCGCAGCGGCCAGATCCGGTGACCACCGCTGGCCACGCTGATTTTGTCCAGCTGGCGGACGGCAGCTGGTGGGCGGTGTTTCTGGCGACGCGCGCTTATGATGAGCAGTATTTTAATGCCGGCCGCGAGACCTTTTTATTACCGGTCAGCTGGCAGGACGGCTGGCCGATGATTCTGCCACAGGGCGAAGTGATCCCGATGCGGCCGGCGCTGCCGGCCAGCCTCGCCGGTAAAATGCCAAAAGTTGTAGATCCGCTGACCGGCAATTTCAGCTGGCGCGATGACTTCACCACGACGACGCTCAGCAAACACTGGTACCAGCTGCGGGAACACAACAAAGCTAAATTACAGCTGGATGGCCAGCAGTTAATCTTAAAACCAGCTGCGACGCTGGCGACCATGGAGCAACCGGCTTTTGTCGCACGCCGGCAGCAGCATCTGCATTATGACGCCAGCACCGCGCTGCAGCTGCCAGCAGCCGGCAGTTCAGCGGGGATCGCCGCCTTTCAGAACGAGCAATATCACTATTATCTCGGCGTGCGCCGCCATGCTGACGGTACCGAGATATTCCTCGAACAAGCCGCCGGTAGTGCGCCACAGCAACTGCTGAGTCAGCTGCTGCCGGGGACAGAGCCCAAGCAAATCCAGCTGAAAATTACCGGTGATAAAGGTGAAGTGCGGTTCTTTTATGCGCTTGGTGGCGTGGGTGGAGTTCCCGGCGGTGAAGAGCCTGCTAAAACCGACTGGCAGCCTGTAACAGGCCCACAAGGTGCGGTGTTTGACGGCAAAATCCTCAGTACGCAGGTCGCCAAAGGTTTTGTTGGTACCATGCTTGGTATGCACAGCCGGCTGGAACCGGCGGTGCAGACGACTGTTACAGCGACGGTTCAACCCTGATGCGGTTAAGGCTTTGGGCGGCGATATGCTTCTGGTTCTGCGGTAGTGTGGCGTCTGCCGCGGAACCAGAGGCAGCACCTTATGTCCTGACGCAAGCACCGGGTCCAGCAGATTTTGCGCTGGTTGGCGAAACGGATCAGGCGCAAATTCTGCTGGACCGGCAGGACCATAAGGGCTTGCAACGCGCTGTTGCCACTTTGCAGCAAGATATCCGCAAAGTGACAGGCCGCCAGTTGCCGGTTCAGCACAGCGTAGCAGCAGATGCGGCGTCAGACCTGGCGCTGATCATCGGCAGCCTGAACCAATCGGCGCTAGTCAAAGATTTGGTGCAGCGCGGCAAACTGGATGTCAGTGCCATCCAGGGCCGCTGGGAAGCCTTTCAAATCAGTCTGGTCGACGCGCCGCTGCCAGGCATTCGCCGGGCGCTGGTGATCGCTGGCAGCGACAAACGTGGGGCGATTTATGGTGTCTACGACCTGGCGGAACAAATCGGCGTGTCGCCCTGGGTCTGGTGGGCCGATGTGCCGGTAAAAACCAGCAAGGTGCTTTATATCAAAGCTGGCGCGCTTAAAGTCGACGCGCCCAAAGTCAAATACCGCGGTATTTTCCTCAACGACGAATACCCGGCATTAACCAACTGGGTGATGCAAAAATACGGCGGTTACAACCACAAGTTTTATCAGCAGGTGTTTGAGCTGTTGCTGCGGCTCAAAGCCAATTTCCTTTGGCCGGCGATGTGGAACAACGCCTTTGCTGATGATGACCCGCAAAACGCCATCCTAGCCGACGAAATGGGCATAGTGATGAGCAACAGCCACCACGAACCGATGCTGCGCGCCGACAAAGAATGGAACCGCTACGGCAAAGGCCCGTGGGAATACTCAAAAAACCGCGAAGCCATTTATCAGTTCTGGCAACAAGGCGCGGCGCGGCACAAAAACCTGGAAAGCATCTTTACGCTTGGCATGCGCGGTCAGGAAGACGAGCCGATGAGTGAAGGTGAAAATATCGGTTTGCTGGAAAAAATTGTCGCCGATCAGCGGCAAATTCTGACTGAAACCTTTAAAGATCGGGACGTTAGCACAGTACCGCAAGTCTGGGCTTTGTATAAAGAAGTACAGGGCTTTTATGAGCGTGGCATGCGCGTGCCGGATGATGTGACTTTGCTTTGGTCTGACGATAACTTCGGCCATTTACGCCGTCTACCGACCTTTGAAGAGCGCAGCCGCAGTGGTGGCGCCGGGGTTTATTATCATTTTGATTATGTCGGCGGGCCGCGCTCTTATACCTGGATTAACTCGACGCCCATCGCCAAAATCTGGCAGCAAATGGATCTGGCCTGGCGTTATCAGGCCGACCGCATCTGGATAGTCAATGTCGGTGATTTAAAACCGATGGAATATCCGATCGACTTTTTCCTGCGGATGGCCTGGAACCCGACACAGTTTACTGCCGGCAACCTTGAGCAATATGCCCGCGATTTTGCCACGCAGCAGTTTGGCCCTGAGCATGCGGCTGAAATCGCTTATTTATTAGAAGGTTATAGCCGTCACAATGGCCGGCGCCGGCCTGAAGCCATGACAGCACAAAGTTATCCGCTGCTGGCCAATCAGGAAGCGGCGCGGGTAAGCGCCGAACTGGCTGCGCTGGCGCAGCGCTCGATGGCATTATTGGCAAAATTACCAGCAAATCAGCAGGATGCTTTTATTCAGCTGGTCGACCATCCGGTGCAGGCGACGCAGGCTTTGTTTGAGTTGTACCATACATCGGCGCGCAATCAGTTATTGGCAGCACAAGGCCGGCGCGAAACCAATGCTGCTGCGGCCGACGTCAAACGCTGGTTTGAGCGCGATGCCGCTTTAACGGCGCGTTACCATCAGTTGGGCGCGTCAGCAGGCCAACCTGGCCGATGGGATCAAATGATGGCGCAGCCGCATATTGGCTTATCGTACTGGCGTAATCCGGAAGCCAATACTATGCCGGTGCTGCTGACTAATCAGCCTATCGAAGCGGCGGATATGGGCGTGGCAGTTGAAGGCTCAGCTGCTGTCTGGCCGCAAAGTGATGATTTAGGGCAAAGCCTGACGCTGCCGCGCTTTGACCGGCTCGGTACGCAGCAACGCGTCATTGAGATTTTTAACCGTGGCAGTCAGCCATTTCAGTTTGAAGCTAAAGTGGTTGATGCCATTTCTGGTAAGAACAAGGCTGGCTGGCTGCAAATCAGCGCCAGCCAGGCCGAAGTGAAAACGGCTTATCCGCTTAAAGTCAGCATCGACTGGCGTAAAACCAGGCCTGGGCTTAATCAGGCTGAAGTCTGGGTCAAAGGCACCGGCTACGGCTGGGCCAAAATCAAAGTCACAGCACTGGATAGCCCGGCAGCGCAAATGCCGGCGCTGCAAACAGCATTGGCGGCGTCAGCTTTTGCCGACGCCGATGGATATATCGCGGTTTATGCCAGCAGCGCCTTGGCAAAAGGCAACAGTGCCGAACGCTATTGGCAACTGGTGCCCGGACTTGGTCGTTTCCTGCTGGACGAGCAGGCA
>CBFGPY010000320.1:0-4360 GCA_965650755.1 uncultured Chromatiaceae bacterium
AGTCCTTAGGATTTAACTTTAGTGCTGGCCGCCAGATAAGTCGGCGTAAAGGCATCCGGCAGTAATTCGGCGAGTGTCCAGCTTTGTAATGCACCGACGTGGTTGCAGCTGGCGACCGGGCTGTCCGGCGTAAAGAATTCAGCAATGACCTGACGGCAAATGCCACAAGGCGGCGTCAGTTTGTCTTGCGGGGTATAAACGACTAAAGCGTCAAACTGGCGCTCACCGGCAACCACAGCCGCGGCGATGGCATTGCGCTCGGCACAGGTGGTGCCACCATAAGAAGCGTTTTCGACATTACAACCGGTGTAAATACGGCCTGAACTGGCCAGGATGGCGACGCCAACAGGGAAATGACTATAAGGCGCGTAAGCTTGTTCAGATGCGGCTTTGGCCTGTAATTGCAGTGCTGCCCAATCGATAGTTTTGTTCATCCTCAATCTCACAGGATAGTTCGGGCAGCCTGTTATGCGCTTAAAAGCCTCAAGAATCAAGAGGCTCGTGGCGAAAACATCATCAGTTGCTAATTTTTTGTGCAGCTTTTGTAGAATTAGATGGCTGGACTGCCGGCATCGCCAGCCGGCTGAACCACCAGACTGACCCAAACAGCCATACCGCAAGCAGCGGTAACATCCAGAAAGCCTGACCGATGCCTGCTTGCTGCGCCCACAATCCGGTACCAAGACCCGCCAGCTGACAGCCCAGTGAACCGGCGATATTCGACAGGCCCGACAGCACAGGGCCATTGTCAGCATCCAAATCCATCGCTGTCGATAACAACAATGGATAAACCCCACCCAACCCAAGGCCCAGCAACAAATTCCCCAACGCCAATGCCGTGGCGCTGTCCATGGTTTTGACCAGCAAAGCGCCGCTAACCATCAATAGCACCAGCAGCCGCAGCAATTTTTTACTGCCTAGCAGCGGAATAAACCAGGCAAAACCAAGACGACTTAGCACCATACCGCCGGTAAAAAATGCAAAGATGAGCCGCGCCTGCTCGGTATCAAAAGGTAAAGCTGCACTGGCATAACTGACAAACCAGTTGCCGTTGCCCCACTCCACGGCACCATAACCAAACATGGCAAAGGCGAGCGCCCAAAATACCGGTTTTTTCAGTACCACCCGGTAGGACAAACTGCGTCGCACTGTGTCGGAATGACCGGCCAGTTCCAGCTGTTGGCGGGATAACCAATAAGCGTATCCGGCCAGACCAATCAGACTGAATGCCATCAACCGCACCGGATACCGCCAGTTATCCTGCCACCAGTACAAAGCCACCACCAGAAAAGGCGCCGCCAGCGTGCCAAGGCTAAACATAAAGTCCATCAGCCCCATCATTTTGGCGCGTTTATTGGCGTGCAACCGTGCAATCAGCGTATGACCGATGGTGAACATCACAGAGGCGATCAGGCCAAATAAAAAGATGCCGGCGAACAGCTGCCAGCGTTGCTGTAGCATTGAGATGCCAAACAAAATCACGGTTTCAAGCAGTGCCAGCAGCGCAAACAAACGCAGAAAGTCAAACTTCTGCACATACTTGCCACCGATAAAAGCCCCACTGATAGTGCCCAATGCCATGGTCATGAAAAACCAGCCACTTTGCGCCGGCTCCAGCTGTAGTTCACGACTCAAATCAGGCAGCAGAATGCCCCACAGAATGATCAGGATCCCGAGCAGAAAAAAGCCGCCAAAAATCATCGCGGTTGGGTGAAAACGGGACATAAGCTGAACTCCGGACAAAAAATCAGATGGCTAAGCGGCTATTATAACCATGTAAGCGCTTAACCGGCAGCGCTTGTGGAGAAAACAAGCAGAGTTCGTGAAGTTTCATAAAACGAAGCTGCGCCGGGCGACGCAGCTTCGTAACAGCGTTTACTGCCGCAACTCGCGGTCTGGCTGCTCAGCCGGGCGCAGAGGCCGCTGCGCCGGCGCTGATTGCTGCTGCAGATGCTGCTGACTATGTGCATCCAGTTGCTGCAGTTCGTCGCTATATTGCTGCAGGTCATACAGCGAATCCGCCGCAGCGCCCGGTTTATTTAGCCTGTCCACCAGCGCCTGCACAAAGCGGGCAAAAGGCTCGCTATGTTCGGAATACAGGCGATTTTCCAGGTCACGGACACAATGCGCACTGCCTTGTTTCAGGCATTCAGCCATCGCCAGATGCAAGGCCGGTTGCTGTTTCACCAGATAATAATGCAGTGCGTAACTCCAGTGATAAGTCAGGTCACGATTGCCATAATTGTTACGGAACAAGGTATTCAGATCCGGCCTTTTGTCCGCCGGCGTATTGCGCAGTACGGCAAATCCGCGTGGGAACTGCTCACCCCAGGCCACCCATTCCGCCAGACCTTCCGCCCACCAGCTGTTAATCATCTGCTGCGACGCCCCAAAATCACCTTTCTGGATAAAACGACCATCCAGATAATGGGTATATTCGTGTTCCAGATTCCACACCCACCATTTTCCATCCGTCACTTGCTGATAGGCAAAATAACGCGGTTGGTTTTGCGGATCGGCCGGATCGCCTTCCAGATACAAACCGCCATTGTTGGTATCAATGCCGTATAACAAGCCGGCATAATCCCGATAATGGCTTGAGCTGTTGAAAATCACCGCTTCAAGCTCGTCATTGTGATCATCAGGTAATGGCTGATCCGCGGTTTTCATCAGCTGATGGAAACGACTGGTGGTCTGGTCCAGCGCACCACAAACCGCCTGGCGCTGATCGCGGTCCAGCTGATCATAAGTCAGCCGCACCGGCACACCACATTGAGCTGCCTCAGGTAACACATCCGCAATATTCAGTTTCAGACAGACATCCGCCAAACTGCTCTGACACAGATCCAGCGCTTGTTCCGGCTGACGATACCCCAGTGAACGCTTTAAGAAATGGCCATAAAACCGCGCTCTTAACTGCTTTTGCTGCGACGCGGTCCAGGCGGGTAAAGCGTGCCGGTAAATCCCCGCCAGCGTTGCAATCACTTGCGGCTTTTGCTGGTCTGCACTCTTGTACCACAAACTGGTCGCCACATTATTCAGGTTATTCAGGATCCAGAACGGGTTGGAATTATCCGGTTGTATCAGCGGCTGGGTAGTTCCAAGCTGGGTTAACAGCTGGCTCACGCGTTCAATCAGCAAAGCAGGTGCTGAAACTTCGGTGTTGGCATACAACAGCCGGTCCAGGTAATCCATCAGCTCATAAAAGGCCGTCGCATTTTCATAAGGCAGCTTGGTCAGGTCTGGCCGTTGATACAGACTGACTGCCAGCAACACCGGCGCCATGGACTGGAGCCGCTCCGTTTCCATCGTGCTGTGATATTGCAGCTTGTACACCACATCGCTATACACCCGCTGCAGCTGCGCGCCACTGAGCGAGGTGCTGTAAAATCCCGGCATTTGCTGCAAATGACGGCCTACAGTCGCCAGTTGCTGCCATTGTGCCGGTTGCCAAACCGTATCGTCGGAGCTACTGGTTTTAAAATAGTAACTCCGCAGGTAATACCCGAGCCGGTACAGCAATAAGTCACTGCTGTCACCGCGCATTATCAGCGAATCCAATGCACGTAGCGCCTGATAAGCAGTGTTCTGACTGTGGTCAGTGATCTCTGTAAATGGGTCTTTGCCTTCCAGAATAGGTTTCAGCTCAGGCGGAAAATCTGCTGCACTTTGCCATTCCGGCGCCAATGCGGCATTGCTGGCATCATTGTGCAGCAAAGACTGTTCACTGTAATCCAGCTCAATCCGGGCTTGACGGGGTTTGCCGTCTGCATCCTGAAACTGCACAACAAAACGGTCCTTTAACACATTGTTGTTCGCCGGCTGATAGCTGAACTTGCCGGGTTCAAGCTGCACCTTGCCCTGACGTGGCGCCAACACCAGGGTTAATTCACCGGCCAGTGGCTGACCGCCGACCACGGGTTCATCACTTTGCCGGATCTTGCCGGCTAACACCTGTCCAGGTTCACCGAACAGCAGATAACTGCTACCGGACAATACCGGCCGCGGCAGTATGTTCAGCTCGACCTGCACCGTGGCCGACTGCAAACTGCCATCCGAGGCTTGTACACTGAAAGATTGTTTCGCCTTGGACCCGGCGGCGGCCAGATAACGGAATTTACCATTTGGTTGCAGCTGCAGTTCCCCTTCCGCCGGCGGTGTGACCACAGAAAAACTCACAGGGTCATTGTTCATATCCGTCGCGCTCAGTTGTGCATCAACAAAGTGGTCCTGCATCACTGTCAACTGCATGGGTTCAACTACAGGCGCCTGATTAACAAATGGCGTCAGGTTCAGCACCAGTTGCTGGTAACTCTTTAAGCTGCCATCGCTGACCTGCACGTCTATCTGTACCTGGGTT
>CBFGPY010000321.1:0-4351 GCA_965650755.1 uncultured Chromatiaceae bacterium
AAGCAAAACCACCGGTCATGCCCGCGCCAAAGTTGACGCCAGTCTGGCCTAAAACCACCACCACACCACCGGTCATATATTCACAGCAGTTATCACCGGTACCTTCGATCACGGCGATGGCGCCGGAGTTACGCACGGCAAAACGTTCACCGGCGCGGCCTGCGGCATATAAACGGCCGCCGGTGGCGCCGTACAAACAGGTGTTGCCGACGATAGTGGCGTTGTCTTTAGTGAAACTGCAGCCTTTTGGCGGATACACGGCCAGTTGGCCACCGGTCATGCCTTTGCCGACATAGTCGTTGGCATCACCTTGCAGCGACAAGTGCAAGCCACCGGCATTCCAGACGCCAAAGCTTTGGCCGGCAGTGCCACTGAACTGCACTTCAATCGGCTCAGTTGCCATGCCCTGATTGCCGTGGGTGCGGGCGATTAAACCGGATAACTTGGCACCGACGGAGCGGTCGGTGTTGCGAATTGCCAGATTGAGCCGGCCACCAGTCTTGTACTTGACCATGTCAGCACAGCGTTCCACTAACAGCTGGTTTAACGGGCCGTTATCAAACGGATCGTTGTTCTGCACGCAATACAGCGGTTTGTCAGAGCTGACACCGCTCGCCTTAAGGATCGGCGTTAAATCCAGTTTGGCCTGACGGGTGGTTTCACCCGGTTTAACGCTGAGTAAATCAGTGCGGCCAATCAGGTCGGTCAGCTGACTGACGCCAAGCTCTGCCATCAGTTCACGCACTTCCTGAGAGATGAACTTAAAGTAGTTCATCACCATGTCTGGTAAGCCGTTGAAATGATCACGACGCAGTGTCGCATCTTGCGTGGCAACGCCGGTGGCACAGTTATTCAGGTGACAAATCCGCAGGAATTTGCAGCCAAGCGCGACCATAGGGCCGGTACCAAAACCAAAGCTTTCTGCGCCTAAAATGGCTGCTTTGACCACGTCCAGACCAGTTTTCAGACCACCGTCGACTTGTAACCGCACGCGGTCACGCAAGCCGTTTTCGACTAAGGCCTGGTGCACTTCAGCTAAACCCAGCTCCCACGGACTGCCGGCATATTTAACCGAAGTCAGTGGGCTGGCACCGGTGCCGCCGTCATAACCAGACACTGTAATGAGATCGGCATAAGCTTTGGCCACGCCAGTCGCGATAGTACCGACACCAGGTTCTGACACCAGTTTGACCGAAATAAGCGCCTGCGGATTGACTTGTTTTAAGTCGAAAATCAGCTGCGACAAATCTTCAATCGAATAAATATCGTGATGCGGCGGTGGAGAAATTAGCGTCACGCCCGGCACTGAATAACGCAGCCGCGCAATTTCCGCCGTGACTTTTTCACCCGGCAGCTGCCCGCCTTCACCAGGCTTAGCGCCTTGTGCCACTTTAATCTGGATAACTTCTGCGTTGACCAGATAATGCGGTGTCACACCGAAGCGGCCAGAGGCCACTTGCTTGATTTTACTGTTCTTTTCTGTACCAAAGCGGCGTGGGTCTTCACCACCTTCACCAGAGTTGGAACGACCACCGAGCCGGTTCATCGCAATAGCCAAAGCTTCATGCGCTTCCGGGCTTAAGGCGCCAATCGACATGGCTGCACTGTCAAAACGCGGATACAGCTGTTCGGCTGGCGCGACTTTATCCAGCGCGATAGGCGTGGCTTTGGACTTATCCAACACGAATAAATCACGGATATGCGCGACCGGACGGGTGTTCACCACATCGCGATAAGCTTTGTAGTCCTCGAAATCACCGCTACGCACCGCTTTTTGTAAGGTCTGAACCACGTCCGGGTTATAGGCGTGGTATTCGCCATCATGCACATATTTCAGCAAACCACCGTGCGTCAGCGGTTTACGCTTCAGCCAGGCTGTGTTGGCGCGTACCAGAACGTCGGCTTCAAAATCAGTGAAATCCGCACCGCCTAAACGTGAAGGCACATCAGGGAAACACAGCTGCATCACATTTTTATTGATACCAACGGCTTCAAACAGGTTAGAACAGCGGTAACTGGCCACTGTAGAAATACCCATTTTTGACATGATTTTGTACAGGCCTTTGTTGATACCTTTACGGTAATTCAGCACGGCCTGACGCGCGGTCAGGTTGATATTGCCTTTTTCCACCAGCTGTTCGATGGTCTCATAGGCCAGGAACGGATAGATCCCGGTCGCGCCTAAACCCACCAGCACGGCAAAGTGGTGCGGGTCGCGGGCGCCGGCGGTTTCGATAATGATGTTGGAGTCGCAGCGCAGCTGATTGTCCACCAAAGCGTGGTGGACAGCGCCCACCGCCATCGCGGCTGGCACCGGCACAAAACCCTGCTGAATTTTGCGGTCGGTCAGAATGACCAGCACGACGTTTTCTTCACGCACCACTTGTACTGCTTCGGCGGCAATGCGGCGCAGCGCATTTTCCAGACCTTCTTCCGGCGCATAGTTCAGCGAGATGATGTGGTGTTTGTAGAAGTTCTGATCAGCCGTTTTTAACTGTTTCAGGTCGGAATACATCATCACCGGTGATTCAAACTGAATACGGCGGGCGTAACCGGCGGTCTCGCTGAACACGTTATGTTCGCGGCCAATACTGGTCGCCAGTGACATCACGTGCGCTTCACGTAATGGGTCAATCGGCGGGTTAGTGACCTGGGCAAATTGCTGGCGGAAATAATCGTAGAAAGTGCGCGGTTTACGTGACAGCACTGCCATCGGGGTGTCGTCGCCCATAGAACCAACGGCTTCCTGACCGTCTTTGGCCAGCACAGTGATAACCTGGTCAATTTCTTCATAGCTGTAGTTAAACAGCTTATGCAGTACCAGCATTTCGTCGTCGGAGAATACACGTTTGCCGATGAGGTCAGTTTCAAATTTCTCATACGGCACCAGGCGCTGTACGTTCTGATTCAGCCAATGCCGGTACGGGTGACGCGCTTTTAAGTCGGCGTCGATTTCGTCGGAGCGCCAGATTTTTCCGGTTTGTGTATCGATCGCCAGCATCTCGCCCGGGCCGACGCGGCCTTTTTCCAGCACTTCATCAGGTGTGTAGTCCCAAATCCCGACTTCAGAAGCCAGAGTGATTAATTTGTCTTTGGTAATAACAAAACGGGCCGGGCGCAGGCCGTTGCGGTCCAGGTTACAGGCGACATGCTGACCATTGGTCAGCACGATACCGGCAGGGCCATCCCATGGTTCCATGTGCATCGAGTTAAATTCGTAAAACGCTTTTAAGTCATCATCCATGACTTTATTGCCTTGCCATGCCGGCGGCACCAGCAAACGCATAGCGCGGAACAAGTCCATACCACCGGCTAAAAACAGCTCCAGCATGTTATCGAGTGAACTCGAATCCGAACCTTTAGTGCCAACATAAGGCGCCGCCTGTGACATGTCCGGAATAAGCGGCGAAGCAAATTTATATTGCCGCGCCCGCGCCCATTGCCGGTTGCCGGTGATGGTATTAATTTCACCGTTGTGTGCCAAAAAACGGAATGGCTGCGCCAAAGCCCAGCGCGGCATGGTGTTAGTAGAGAAGCGCTGGTGGAACACACAAATTGCGGTTTCCATGCGGATGTCGGCTAAATCCAGATAAAAGCCCGGCAAGTCGGCCGGCATCATCAGGCCTTTAAACACCGTCACCAGACTGGAGAAGCTCGGGATATAAAAATCGCTGTCGTCCGGCAATTGCTCGGCGACTAGCTTTTCGGCACGGCGGCGCAACATATAGAGGCGGCGCTCAAGGTCATGGTCACCCCAGCCAGGCTGGGCACTGACGAAAACCTGCATAATCTTCGGCATGGAGCTGGCCGCAATAGGCCCGAGCACTGAGGCGTCAGTTGGCACTTCGCGCCAGCCGACCAGTGTTAAGGTCTCACGACTGATTTCAGCTTCAATAATTGATTTGGCAACTTCTGCTTTCACCGGGTCCTGACTTAAAAAAATCATCCCGACGCCATACTTTTTGCCCAGCACCCAGTTATTCTCCGCCGCAATAGCGCGGAAAAAACTATCAGGTTTCTGCATCAGCAGACCGCAACCGTCACCGGTTTTACCGTCCGCTGAAATGCCACCGCGATGCTGCATCCGGGCCAAACCGCTGATTGCGGTCCGGACTATCCGGTGACTTGCCACCCCTTCAAGATGGGTGATCAGACCAAAGCCACAGTTTTCTCTGGCCTGGCTGTGGTGATACAACGCCATGACACACTCCCTCCAACCTGTCCTGCATAAATAAAAATGTAAAAATAGTGAATTTATATTCTTTTAATTTTGGTTTTTACGTGTGAAAGAAAATAACGGTCGTACTTTCAAGGGTCAATGGCTGTTTGAGTTGTTATTTTTGTGGGGTCT
>CBFGPY010000322.1:0-4348 GCA_965650755.1 uncultured Chromatiaceae bacterium
AGACACAAGGCCATTATCCGGCGCCGCTGAAAATTATTGATGCAATCAAAACTGGTGTGCATTCCGGCATGCAAAAAGGTCTGGAAGTGGAAGCCAGACATTTTGGCGAACTGTGCATGACGCCGGTGTCGGCGAACCTGCGCAATCTGTTTTTTGCCACGACGCAGATGAAAAAAGAAAGTGGTGCTGGTGATGCCAAACCACGCAAAGTGAAAAAAGCGGCAGTGCTCGGCGGCGGCCTGATGGGCGGCGGTATCGCGAACGTGACTGCCGGCAAAGCCGGCGTGCCGGTGCGGATCAAAGACATTAACCAGACCGGTATTGGTAATGCACTGAAATACAGCTTCAGCCTGCTGAATAAAAAATACAAAAAACGCTTTATCAGCAAAACCGAGCTGCAAAAGCAGATGTCGTTATTAACCGGCACCACGGACTATTCTGGCTTTCATGATGTGGATTTAGTAGTCGAAGCGGTATTTGAAGATCTGGCGCTGAAACAACAGATGGTGGCGGATATCGAACAGCATTGCAGTGAACACACTGTATTTGCCTCCAATACCAGCTCGTTGCCGATAGGGCAAATTGCGGCCAAAGCGGCGCGGCCGGAAAATGTGATTGGTCTGCATTATTTCTCGCCAGTCGACAAAATGCCGTTGGTTGAAGTCATAGCCCACGAAAAAACTTCGGCTGAAACTATCGCGACGACTGTGGCTTTTGCCCGCAAACAGGGCAAAACGCCGATTGTGGTCAAAGACGGCGCTGGTTTTTATGTCAACCGTATTCTGGCGCTGTACATGAATGAAGCGGCGAACTTACTGCTCGAAGGTGAGTCCGTGGAGAAGCTGGATAAAGCCTTAACCCGCTTCGGTTTTCCGGTGGGGCCTATCACATTGCTGGATGAGGTTGGCATCGATGTCGGCGCCAAAATATCACCAATTCTGCAACAAGAACTGGGCGAGCGGTTCCAGGCGCCTGCGGCATTTGACAAGTTAATTGCCGATGGCCGCAAAGGCAAAAAAGTCGAAAAAGGTTTTTACCTTTATGGCAAAAACGCGAAAAAAGGCCGCAAAGAAGTCGACACCAGCGTATACAGCCTGCTGGGCGTGCAACCCAATGGCCGCCTGAGCAGCGAGCAAATCAGTAAACGTTGCATGGTGCAGATGCTGAACGAAGCGGTGCGTTGTCTGGAAGAAGGCATTATTGCCTCGGCGCGTGATGGCGATATTGGCGCAATATTTGGCATTGGTTTTCCACCCTTCCTTGGCGGTCCGTTCCGTTATATCGACAGTTTAGGTGCCGGCAATCTGGTGGCAGATTTACGCCGTTTTGAAGCGCAATTTGGCGCGCGTTTTGCGCCTGCACAGCTGTTGCTGTCGATGGCAGAGCAGGAAAAAACCTTTTATTGAGGTCATTGCGTCGAGAAAAACCGCAGCTTGCTGCGGTTTTTTTATCCCTGTTATCTGTGATCCGAATTTGCAGAGCAGAAAGCTTGGTGTTGTTTAAAATTGCGCCTGATCAGTTTTTTCTATAATCTGGCGCCTTTTTTAGGTCGGAGCATCGAAGTGCTGTGGTTACTCCTGCATCCACTGGTCAGTCTGTGGTGTTTTATTAAAGCCAGACAAGCCGGATTACGTAGCTGGCCCTGGGTGATGTTAGCGCTATTCACCGGTCCCGTTTCAGTACCGCTGTTTCTAAATCATCGCCGGATGGTCTATCGCAAAAGTTCGGGCCATCAGAGTGCGTCATTCCGCCCCTGATTGAGTCGGTGCAATTTAGTTTATTCCGGCGGTTGCCACATCACCGGAGCGTCTTTGGCAACCCACAACCGGACTTGCAGCTGTTGTTCCGGCATTGCCAACAGTTGATACAATCCTGATTGGCATAGTTCCTGACACAAAGGCGTTGGTAAAAACGCCGTCCCATTGCTGCGTAGCAGCCACTGCCGTAATAACCTTGGATCACTGCAGCAAAACGCTAAAGGGGCTTTCGATAATTGCGGCAACTTCCCGGCCCAGTCTAATCGCCCTTCCGCCTGTGCGGCTTTGCCGACCGGGCCGACCGCCGCCAACGTTAAGCTGCGCCATAGCTGCTGCTGATAACCAGGTTCTGCCGGGCTGTCAGCACTGGTCGTTAAAATCACATCAGCGTGCCGGTACAGCGCCACCTGAGCGTCACTGACCTGCAAATGCACGGCGGTCTCGACATTCACCACTAACATTTCCAGCAACTCAGCGGCCAGAAACTGCAGGCCAGGTTCAACCGCGACCGTTAGACGCTGCGCCAGGCTGCTTTGCTGCTGTAATTGCGTCTTAGCAGCCTGCAGAGCGCTGATCACCGCCTGAGCGTGGGGGAGCAGCAGCTCGCCGGCTTCGGTCAGCTGAATGTTATTGCGGTGGCGGCTAAACAGCGCAACGCCAAGGCTTTGTTCTAATTGGCGAATACGAAAGCTGACTGCAGACTGGGTCAGATACAGATGTTCGGCGGCTTTGCCAAAATGGCGGGTTTTCTGCACTTCCAGAAAGGTTTTCAGTAGTTCAGTGTCCAAAGATTGACCTTAGTAATTTTAATTGTGATGATAAAAAATATTTGTTTTACGTGCGGAATTTTGTTTACCATACTCCGCACAGTTTAATTGGGATAGCTTTAGATTCAACGAGATCAGGGGAAAAAAGTGATGCAGCAAAGTTTTGTGGCTAAACGTCGCTTTTTTGATGACCGCAATTTCCCGAAAGGGTTTACCCGGTCAGGACGCTTCACCTTAGCAGAGGGCAACCTGCTGGAGAAGCACGGCGCATCGATGCAGGAGTTGGAAGAAGGCCAACGCCAGCCGGTGAACGAAGAAGAGCAACGCTTTTTACAGGTTATGCGCGGTGAAGCGGAAGCAGAAACCGTATACGAGAAAGCCTGGCTGAAATACAAACAGCGGGTGCAGGAAAAGCGTAAGTTTCATACGGTGTTCGGTAAAAAGCGCATTGCTGATGGCAGTGATGACTTTTCTTACGTCGAAACCGACAACGATTAACAGAACCGGGTTCACCGGTCGCGACAGAGGGAATTTGCTGTGGACGGATTTATACAAAATTTGCTAAACCCAGCGGTGCTGGTGTTCTTAATTCCATTAGCAGGTATCGCCATCGGCGGTCTGAAAATGTGGTTAAATCATCAGGAACGGATGGAAAAAATTCGGCAGGGTATAGATCCTGATGCACGCCGGGATTGAATTCTGGGTTAATTGAAAATAAAAAAGCGCCGGTTGGCGCTTTTTTATTTTCAATTACCTTTATACGCAATTGAGCTCTTTCTATACGGTTTGCAGCGACAGTGCATGCTTAGACCGACGCCGGTACTGCCGCCAGTCGCGGTTTATTTTGTTTCTGGTCCAGCAGGAACTGGGTGAAATCAGCGGCAGATAACGGTTTGCTGTAGTAATAACCCTGAATAATTTCACAGCGCAATTGCTTCAGCTGTTGTAATTGCTCAGCTTGTTCCACGCCTTCTGCCACAACGGTCAGACTCAGGTTATGGGCGATAGTGACAATTGTATCCACCATATTACGGCCACGGGCAGTATTCATATCGTCGATAAAGGCTTTGTCGATTTTCAGGGTGTTCAGTGGGAACTGTTTCAGGTAAGCCAGCGAAGAATAGCCAGTGCCGAAGTCGTCCATCGCCAAATGAATGCCGCGGGCGCGTAATTTTTTCATCGTATCTATCGCCATTTTCGGCGACTGCATTACGGTGCCTTCAGTGATCTCCAGTTCCAGATGGTAAGAGGGCAGTTCGGTTTGTTGCAGCACATCATCTATCTGCTCACACAGATAAGGCAGCATAAACTGTTTTACCGAGAGGTTAACCGCCACCCGGCCATGGAACAGGCCCTGGTCAATCCAGCGTTTCACATCGAGGCAAGCTTTACGCAGCACCACTTCGCCAATTTCAACGATCTGACCTGTTTCTTCCGACACCGGTATAAAAGAGGCCGGGCTAATCAGACCGCGTTTTGGCGTGATAAAACGCACCAGCGCTTCCATCCCCACCAGCTGACCGCTCAGAATGTCCATTTTCGGCTGGTAATAAACAGTAAAGAAATCTTCTTTCAGGCCGTGGCGGATCAGGTTTTCCAGCTGCAAGCGTTTGACGGCGAGTTTATTCATGCTGTCATTAAAAAACAGATAGCGATTGGCGCCGTCGTTTTTCGCGTGGTACATCGCAGTGTCGGCGTTACGCAGCAAGGCTTCCGGGTCCCGGCCATCTTCAGGATAAAGCACGATACCGATACTGCTGGTCACGGCAAGTTCATGCTGGTTGATAAAAAATGGCAGATTAATTTGCTTAATCAGCTCTTTGG
>CBFGPY010000323.1:0-4338 GCA_965650755.1 uncultured Chromatiaceae bacterium
GCGGCAGGGGTTGTGGGCGGCTTCAGTCAATGTCGCCGTGATCACCAGCCTTGCGGTGATTGGCACTATTCAGGGGCGCGGGATTTTTGCTGATCCAGAACCGATGCAAGCTTTGTTCAGCATTAGCAGTTATATCCTGGTGATGGCCCTGTTCAGTTATTTACTGGCGTTTTTACAGCAATCCGGCGCCCGCACCCGTGACCATATCAACAGTGCATTAGAAGGTTCTGGCCTCGGTATCTGGCAACTCGATTTGCAGCAGGATTCGGTGCAGTTTTTTGGTCAGGCCGAAATGATGCTGGGGTATCAGAGTGCGGAACTGGGCAGAAACTTCGCGAGCTGGACCGATTTGCTCCATCCCGACGACGCGGTCGCAGCCCGTACTGCGTTGGTGCGGCATTTAAAAGGCCAGGACCCGCTGTATCAGGTCGAATTCCGCTTAAAACATAAGCTGGGGCACTGGGTCTGGGTACTCAGTCAGGGCCGGGTGATCGAACGTGATGCCGAGGGCCGGGCCAGCCGGATGGTAGGCAGCAATGCTGATATCAGCGCGTTGAAACAGGCCGATTTGGCGGTCAGCCAGCTGAAAGATTTTTATGCCACAGTGCTCAGTAAAGTGGTCACCGGGGTTTGGGTTGGCGATGCGCGCCATCAGCTGATTTTTGTCAATTTAGGCCTGAGCCGGCTGATGTCGATGCCGGAGGCTGAATTGCTGGAAAAAAACATCCTGACAGATTTTCCGGAACAAACGCTGCAGCATTTCCGGCCCTTTTATTACCGGGCCATGCATGGCCTGACGCCGGTGCGGTTTGAAGCTTTACCCATTCAGACGCCGGGCGGCCGGCAACTTTACTTAAGTGGCTGGCTGGTGCCCTTACTGAAAGACGGTCGGTTTGACGGCATGATCGGCACTGTCGACGACATGACTCAGCACCGGCAGTACGAACAACAAATTCTGCAGCTGGCCTTTGTCGACCAGCTGACGGGCCTGCCAAACCGGGCGGCTTTACAGGATAAAGCCAGAGAAATGCTCGCCGGGGCTTTGCAACAACAGCAACAGCTGGCGGTTTACCATATCGATTTGGACCACTTCCAGCATATCAACGACTCGATGGGGCACGACACCGGTGATGCCTTGCTGAAACAGGTCGCTGACCGACTGAAAATGCTGGCGACAGCACAGGACCTGTTGGGCCGGCCCGGCGGCGATGAATTTATTCTGATAAGACCCAGTCGCACCGAACACGATGTACTGCAAACGGCGCATCAGCTGATTTTGCTGATGGCAGAGGCTTTTGCCGTAGACGAACGCATGCTGCAGGTCAGCCCGAGTATCGGCATCGCGCTGTTTCCGCAGCATGGCCTCAGTTTTGCGGAGCTGCAGCGCATGGCCGACATCGCTTTGTATGCCGCTAAAGCATCCGGCCGCAACAGATATAGCCTGTACACCCCGCAGATGTCCGAGTCGCTGCAAGAGCGGCTGCAACTGGAACACGGCATGCGCAGTGGTTTATATGCCGGCCAGTTCAGTCTGCATTATCAGCCGGTGCAAGCATTGGCTGATGAGCAAATCATCAGTGTGGAAGCCTTACTACGCTGGCAACATCCGCAGCTGGGTTTTGTCAGTCCGGCACGGTTTATTCCGTTGGCAGAACATTCCGGTTTTATCGTGGAACTGGGTGAGTGGGTGTTACAACAGGCGTTAAAACAGCTGGCACGCTGGCGTCAGCAAGGCCTGAATTTACGCGTTGCGGTGAACATTTCCACAGTGCAGCTGCGTCATCCTGATTTCCTGCGCCAGCTGCAGCAGGCGCTGACGCAACATGGGGTGCCGCCGGCTTTGCTGGAACTGGAGCTGACCGAATCTGTGCTGGCTGATCAGGTTGAACAAAGCCGGTTGTTGCTGCAACAGATCCGCGGTCTTGGTGTCACTTTGGCGCTGGATGATTTTGGTACCGGCTATTCCAGTCTGGCTTATTTAAAAAGCTTTCCGCTGGATAAACTGAAAATCGACCGCTCTTTTGTCCGCGATTTGCTGACTGATCCAGACGATAGAGCCATAGTGCATTCAGTGGTGGTGCTGGGCCATAGCCTGGGTTTACGCGTTGTTGCAGAGGGGGTGGAGCTGGCAGGTCAGCTGCATCAGCTGCGTCAGCTCGATGTCGATGATGTGCAGGGTTATTTACTCAGTAAACCACTGCCGGCGGAAGAGCTGGAGAACTGGCTGCGCCGGGTGCACAGCCTCGGGTTGCCGCATACCCAAACAGACCCGCAGTGAAGGCTGCCGGGAAGGACCACAAGGCCCTAGGTATAGTTATGTAAAGCTGCTGCGGCGCCGGGCACCCTTTTCGTTAAAATAAGTCATAGCAGGCAGTTTGCTGCGAAATTGGGTGAAAATGTGGCGCAATTACTGTTAATCGATGACGACAAAGAACTGACGACTATGCTGGCGACCTACCTGCAACGGGAAGGTTTCCGCGTCGCGGTGGCAAATGACGGCCTGACCGGTCTGCAGCAAGCGCTGGCGCAGCAATATGACTTGCTGGTGTTGGATGTGATGATGCCGCAACTGGATGGTATTTCACTGCTGAAACGTTTACGGCAGGTCAGCGATAAGCCGGTGCTGATGCTGACGGCGCGCGGCGATGATATCGACCGTGTGGTTGGCCTGGAGCTCGGTGCCGATGATTATGTCCCCAAACCCTGTTTGCCGCGCGAGCTGGTTGCCCGCATCCGCGCCATCCTGCGCCGGGTGCAGCTGCAACAGCAACCGGATTTACAGTTGCACGAAGGCCCGTTGTTGCTGACGCCGGCCAATCGCAGTGCGTCGGTCTACGGCCGGGCACTGGAACTGACCGGGGCTGAATTCAGCCTGCTCTGGCTGCTGGTCAGTCAGGCCGGGCGGATTGTCAGCAAAGCGGATTTGTCGGCACAAGGGCTTGGCAAAACCCTGTCGCAGTATGACCGCAGCATTGACGTGCATATTTCCAACATCCGCGCCAAACTCGGGCCGCGGCCAGACCAACAACCCTGGATCGAAGCCGTGCGCGGCAAAGGTTACCAGTGGCTGAAATACAGTGCATAAGGTGTAACTCCGATGGGGCAGTTGTTCTGGAAATTCCTGCTGGCATTCTGGCTGGCGCTCATCCTGGCGTTTGGCGCTGTGTTTACGCTGAATCAGCTCAGTCAGTCGCCGGAGCAAAACCGGGCGCTGCTGAGTCCGCAAGGCCGGTTTTTCCTGCAAAATGCCCAGCAGCTGATTGATGCCGGTGGTGTGCCGCTTTTGCGCACTTTAGTGCAAAACTGGCAGAACGATCCGATGGCGCGGGAACAACTGCTGGTGCTGGATGCGACCGGCGCTGATTTGCTGGGCCGTGAAGTCCCGGCTGACATCCGGCAAAATCCGCGCACCAAACATCTGGTGGTGCAGGCCGGTAGCCAGCAATTGCAGCTGGTGCTGGTCGACAAAGATAATTTCTGGCAACAGCGCGCCTTTGCCATGCGGGAACGCCTCAGCCCGCGTGACGCCGGCCCGCGCGAACGGGGTGGTCCGCCACCGCTGCCGCCATTCTGGTTTCATCCGTTATTTCTGTTGATGGCGGTGATTGTCACCAGTATCGCCGCGAGTCTTGGCCTTGCCTGGTACTTTGCTGCGCCGGTGCGGCAACTTAAAACGGCACTTAGTGAATTACCGCAGCGGCAATGGCAGACACAGCTCAGCAGCGAGATGACCGGCCGGCGCGATGAATTTGGTGCGCTGGCGCGTAGTTTTAATCAGATGGCGCAGCAGGTGTATCAGGCCATCGTCTCGCAGCGCCGGCTGCTGCATGATGTGTCGCACGAACTGCGCTCACCGTTGGCACGCCTGCAGTTACTGACCGGCTTAGTGCGGCAGCATCCGGCCGATTTAGATGCTGCGCTGGATAAAGTCGAAGCGGAAGCGGCGCGGCTGGACCAGCTGGTCGGTGAGATCCTGACCTTTTCGCGGTTAGAAAGCGGTGAAGTCCAGCCGCGGCTCGAAGCGGTGCCGGTGCATGAACTGCTGGATTCGATTTGTGCCGATGCCACGCTGGAAGCGGAAAACCGCCAGCAACTACTGGTGCTGGTGCAAAATCCGCCGGCCATAGTGCAGGCCGACGCCGAACTATTGTACCGGGCATTGGAAAACGTGGTGCGCAATGCGATCAAGTACGCCGGCAGCGGCGCTTTTATCCGGGTTGACAGCCAATATAGTGACGGCGAATTAGTCGTACAAATCAGCGATAACGGGCCAGGTGTCGCGCCGGAAATATTACCTATGCTGTTTAATCCATTTTTCCGCGCGGATAAAAGCAACGA
>CBFGPY010000324.1:0-4329 GCA_965650755.1 uncultured Chromatiaceae bacterium
CGCCAGCAAAAATCGAGGCATTTTTCGAGCGGTGGGTGATGCGTTCTTTTTCCTGCCGGTCGTAACCTGCGCCAAACATCACTTTGCTAATCAGGCCGTCGTTTTCCCAGGTGCCACTGAACGCGGCGTTGTCGGTGGCATCTTTGACGCCGGTGCCGTCGGTATTGGTGTACCAGGCGCCAAACACACTGTTAGGGGTCACTTCTTCCGATAACACAATATCCGGAATCGCCTCACCGTTGTTCCAGTTGATGCTGGCTGATTCGACGCCGGAGCGCGCCACTACATATTTGTTGTCGCCGTTATTTTTGTTTTCTGCCGCTGAAGTGGCGAGGTCGAAGTTGTAGGTCAGCGCGTCCGTCACCCAGTTCAGGTTCAGACCGTACTGATAGGTGGTGTTACGCCGCGGCGCCCGGGTATCGACGATATCCATCAGCGCCGGGCCTTGCCACGCCAGCTGTTTGGCCCAGCCGTCAGCGCCGACATCGACACTGGTATAAACGCCGTTTTTCGCCGGCAACCAGGATTCGGAATAAGTCACCACCGACAGCTGCCGGCCGTTTGAATCAATGTCGTAGACGCTGTAGAGCGCATCAAAATTGACGTCGATATTGTCATTCGGTTGCCATTGCAGCGCCACAGTGCCGCCGGTGCGGGTGCGTTCATCCTGATAAGACGTCAGCTGGGCATAACCCGGAAACCGCACCGCTTTGTGTTCCACCACGCCGTCACGGCCAATATCCACCGGCCTTTCGCTGAAGGACCAGGCCTGATAACTGTCGTGCCGGTTGGTGTAATTGGAATGGGTGATGGACGCCAGCGCACCAAAAGTCTGGTCCTGGCTGACATCACTGATAAACAGCGAGCCACGCGGATCGTTACTTTCCGCCCTTTCGTTGTAGGTATTGTTGAGCGATCCGGACAAGACAAATTTGCCGATATCCAAAGGCCGCGCTGTCTGCACATTCACCACAGCGCCGATGCCGCCTTCCGGTAAATGGCCTTGCGGTGTTTTATGCACCTGCACGGCACTAATCAGCTCAGAGGCAATGACGTCATAGTTAAAATCGCGCGACGGGTTGTCGGACGCCAGCTTACGGCCGTTTAACGTGGTGATGTTGTAGTCGCCGGTCAGGCCACGCACGGTCACGGTCTGGCCTTCGCCATTAACCCGGGTGACGCTGACGCCGGGAATACGCTGCAGCGCTTCAGCGACGTTTTCGTCGGGGAATTTGCCGATATCTTCGGCGACTATGGCGTCTATCACGTTGTCAGCCAGTTTTTTAATCTCCTGGCTTTCTTTTAAGCTGCTGCGAATGCCGGTGACTTTGATCACTTCGACGCTGTCGTTGGCGGCTTTGGTTTTTTTCGCCACGGTTTTGGCTTTGTTATTGTTGTCGTTGTTGTCTTGCTGTGGTGTGTCGCTGGCCACTGCGGGCCCTGTGAGCACTGCGCCTATCAGCACCGCCAGATATGTTTGTTTCATCACTATGCCTCTTCTTGTTATGAATTCAGGCCGGCTGCGGGAGTCACAGCCGGCCTGATCCTGTTGCCGGTGTCCGGCGCAGGGAGGTCGCCAGGACGCTCCTATTAATCCGCCTTTTGCACTCAGTGCCGCGTCCTTAATTCCAAAGGCTGTGTCCTGAAAAATAAGCAGCGGGACAATGCTGTTGGCCGCTGTTCCTGCAGCAGGAAATGGTGCACCCGCAGCGCTGCAGGGCGCAGCCGCTGTGGTTTTCCGACTGAATGTTCCCGCTTTCTCACCTTTGCTCTTGCCGGCGTTGACGGCCGAAAAGCGCCGGCGCTACCTTCTGCGCCAACGCGGTTTTTGCACCAAAGCCGGCCTGGTTGCGCCGGCATCAGAAGAGGACTCTTGATGAATAATGGGATGAATATTTTGCTGACCGGCGGCACCGGTTATGTCGGCTCGCACTGCGCAGTCGCCTTGTTGCAGGCCGGCTGCCGGGTCACTTTGTTTGATAACCTGAGTAACAGTGACATCGGCGTGGTGGCACGGCTGCGGCAGATTTGCCCGGCGCAGGCGTCACAGCTGCGTTTTGTCCAAGGCGACATCAACGACAGCGCCACCTTGTCTGCGCTATTCCGGCAACAACGCTTTGACGCCGTGCTGCACTGCGCCGGCTTAAAAGCCGTCGGCGAGTCCTGGCAGCTGCCGCTGGCCTATTACCAGACCAATGTGGCCGGCACCTTAAATCTGCTGCAGCTGATGCAGCAACATCAGATCAATTGCCTGATGTTCAGCTCGTCCGCCACTGTATATGCCGCGCAGAACCAGGCTATAGCTTTTACCGAACAAAGTCCCTGTGCACCGCAAAATCCGTATGGACGCAGTAAATATATGGTCGAGCAAATACTGCAGGACTGGGCAGAGGCCAACCCAAAACTGAGCCTGGTGCTGCTTAGGTATTTTAATCCGGCCGGCGCTCATCACAGCGGCCTGCTCGGTGAAGCGCCAAACGGCATTCCCAACAACCTGCTGCCTTTTGTCGCGCAGGTAGCGAGCGGTCAGCGCAGCGCGGTGCAGGTGTTTGGCGCTGATTACCCGACAGTCGACGGTACTGGCGTGCGTGATTACATCCATGTCGAAGATTTGGCTGAAGGCCATCTGCTGGCGCTGCAACACCATGCACAAACGCCGGGGGTGCAGCTGTATAACCTCGGTCGTGGTCACGGCTATTCAGTGCTGCAGGTGATTGCCGCTTTTCAGCGCTCCTGTGGCCGCACGCTGGCCCGGCAAATCACCGGCCGCCGGCCCGGCGATGCCGCGAGTTCTGTCGCTAGTGTCGATAAAGCGCGCCGTCAGCTTGGTTTTGTTGCGCGCCGCGATTTACAGCAAATGACTGACGATGTCTGGCGTTGGCAACAACTGCAGGCCAAAGCGCTGCCGGAGGCAACAGATGAAGTTGTTTGAGCAGCCCGCTGGTGAATTTGCCACCGCCTTCGACCGCAATCTGCATCCACACCGGCGCTTTAATCCGCTCACTGGCGACTGGGTGCTGGTGTCGCCACAGCGGGCATTGCGCCCTTGGCAAGGCCAGCTGGAAAGCGTGGCAACTGAGCAGTTACCGGCCTATGACCCGGCCTGTTATTTGTGTGCCGGTAACTTACGGATCAGTGGTGAACGCAACCCTGAGTACCAACAACCATTTGTTTTTACCAATGATTTTGCCGCTTTGATGCCAACAGTACCGGCCGCGCCCGCCATGCCGGATGTGCTGTTTCAGCGACAGGCGGCGCGTGGCACCAGCCGGGTAATTTGTTATTCCGCCGATCACAGCAAAACCATGCCGGAGCTTACTGTTACGCAAATCGGCGCTGTGATCGCCTGCTGGATAGCGCAGTATCGCGAGCTGTCGCAGCAATATCGCTGGGTGCAGGTGTTTGAAAACAAAGGCGCGGTGAACGGCTGCTCTAACCCGCATCCGCATGGCCAGATTTGGGCCTCAGACTTTATTCCCAGCCTGCCGGCTAAAGCCGATGCGATGCAGCGCGCTTATTTTCAGCAGCAGGGCCGGGTGCTTTTGCTGCATTATGCCCTTGCTGAATTACAACTGGCGGAGCGCGTGGTGCTGCAAAATGCCGACTGGCTGGTGGTCGTGCCTTACTGGGCCGCCTGGCCCTTTGAAACCCTGCTGCTGCCGCTATTTCCAGTGCAGCGCATGGAGCAGTTAAGTGCAGCGCAGCAGGCAAGCCTGGCCGACATACTGCAGCAGCTGACTATCCGCTACGACAACCTGTTTCAGTGCGCTTTTCCTTATTCGATGGGCTGGCACGGCGCGCCTTATCCTGCCGCGGGTGAAGCGGATGACTGTGCACAATGGCAACTGCACGCGCATTTTTATCCACCGCTGCTGCGCTCGCAAAGTATCAAAAAGTTTATGGTGGGATACGAAATGCTGGCCGAAACGCAGCGCGATTTAACGCCGGAACAAGCCGCTGCGCTGTTGCGTGCCCAAAACGCGGTGCACTATTTACAAACTGCGCCGGTTGCAAGCTAAAGGCTTATTTTTCAGGACAGAATTGGCAGTTTTGCATGCGCGCCAAGCGGCAAATCCTTGGTTCACTGGAGCCTGTTTATTCACCGACGGAGCTTTGGTTATGTTTGTCCTTTCTACCCCCACGGCGCAAAGCCCACAACAGCGGCCGGCGCGTTATGCCCTGTTGTGGCTGTTGCTGCTGTCGCCCGCCGCTTTGGCGGAACAGTTTCAGCTGAAATCACCGGATGGCCGCATCGAAATAAACCTCGAAACCGGCGCGCAGCTGCAATATCAGCTGCAGGTTGACGGCAACACCGTCTTGCAGCCTTCG
>CBFGPY010000325.1:0-4322 GCA_965650755.1 uncultured Chromatiaceae bacterium
ACAAACCCATAAACGCTGACCAAAACGAATAGGGTGGAAGTTATCCATCCATTCGCGTTCCCAGTCTTTGTCTTCCAGCTGCTCTAATTTGTACTGCACGCCGTGCTTAAACAAACTGACCTGTTCGAGCTTGCGGATCACTTTATCCATCGGATGTTCCGCGTCAAACAGGCCAACCACCACGGTATTGGCCCAATAAATCACCTCACCTGGCATCGGCTCGTAAATCGGCGTGTCGTGCGCGTCAACAAAGCTGACCGCTTGGGCGCCCCAGCTCATCAGCATGTCGCTGACGGTCTCAGCATGTTTTTCTGTGGTGTTTACGCGCAGTTGGATCCAGGGCATAGCGATTTCCGGCAGCTGTCAAAACGGCGGATTATACCAGTTTGCACGCGGCAAGGGCAGGCGCTCCGCTGCTTTCATCGCTTGTTGCTGCAGAGATGGACGACTTACACAAAAAAACAAATTCGTTAACTTTTTATGCGATACACAAAATTAACAAAATATACCCTATGGCAGTTTTCCTGATTGGGACTATCCATCAATGAAGTTATATCTGATTTATCGTCAGTTTTACCTGCCGCAAACTGGCAAGCTGCATCTCGGCGGCATTGAAAATTACATTCTTGCGCTCGCCGAATTGTTTCTGCAGCAAGGCTATCAGGTCGTAGTGTTACAGCCATCCCGCCACAGTTTTACCACGTTTTATGCCGGCATTGAGATCCGGGGCATTGATTGTCGTGGCTTTCGCGGCAACCGGAAAAAATATGCGTTGTTTCAGGCAGCCCGGCAGGATTTTAACCCTGCTGCAGATTGGCTGATTTTTGCCACCGACAGCTATTTTGTGCCCTCAGAGTTACCGCGCACTATCGCTATTCAGCACGGTGTGTCCTGGGACAAACCCGGTAAAGGTTCAGGCTTGCTGGCGACAGTGAAAAGCTGGTTGTCGCAACGTAAGTATCTGTCTTACGTGCGCCAGTGCCGCGACCTGGTCTGTGTTGATCATAACTTTATTAACTGGTATCGCACCTTGCGTGATATGAGCCCTCAGCAGCGCTGGACCGTGATCCCCAACTTCTGTGTTGAATTAGCCGGCGAGGCCCAGCTCCAAAGAAAATGGCCGGTAACTGGTCCGGTGCGGCTGTTGATTGCCCGGCGTTTCGTCGATTATCGCGGTATTCCGCTCGCCAGCCGCGTGGTGCAGACGTTGTTACAGCGTTATCCGCAGCTGCTGGTCAGTTTTGCCGGCGACGGGCCTTTGTTACCTGCATTGCAACAGCAATTTGCCGCTGAGCCCCGTGTCAGCATTTTCTGTTATGAACCGGCAGAAAGCCTCGCTGTGCATTTGCAGCATCATCTGGTGTTATTGCCATCTGTAGGATCTGAAGGCACCTCGTTAAGTCTTGCCGAAGCCATGGCAGCGGGCTGTGCAGTGGTGACGACCAATGTCGGCGGGCTCAGTAATATGGTGTTAGACCAGCACAATGGTTTGATTTGTATGCCAGACGAAGCGGAGCTTGTGCAGCGGCTCAGTCAGTTGATCGAAGCGCCGGATAAAGCCAAACAGCTGGCGCTGATGGCCTGGCAGAGTGCGCAGCAGAGTTTCAGTAAATCACGCTGGCAGCAGGACTGGTTACAACTACTGGCAAACATCGACCAGCGTTCGGTGGCTGTTTTGCCTTAAATCTCCGGGATAAAAAAAGCCAGTCTGTTCTGCAGACTGGCTTTTTTCCGGCATCGGGGATGGTTATTTGATACCGAGTTTGTGCTCAAGATAATGAATGTTAGTGCCGCCCTGATTAAAGTTGGCGTCTGTCATAATCTCTTTGTGCAATTCGATATTGGTTTTAATACCACCGACCAGCAGCTCACCCAGCGCGTTGCGCATCCGTGCTATGGCAATAGCGCGGTTCTCACCATAAGTGATGAGTTTGCCAACCATGGAGTCATAGTTTGGCGGCACAGTGTAATCAGCATAAATATGCGAATCCCAGCGCACACCATTGCCACCCGGCGGGTGGAAGCGGGTGATAGTACCCGGTGACGGGATAAAGGTTTTTGGATCTTCAGCGTTGATGCGGCATTCCACGGCATGACCGCGAATGACAATGTCGGATTGTTTAATCGACAGCGGCATGCCGGAGGCGATGCGCAGCTGTTCTTTAATCAAATCAACACCGGTGATCATTTCAGTGACCGGGTGTTCCACCTGAATCCGGGTATTCATCTCGATAAAGAAGAACTCACCGTTTTCATAGAGGAATTCAAAAGTACCGGCACCGCGATAATTCAGGTCGATACAAGCCTGCACACAACGGCCACCGATGAAGTCACGCTGTTCCTGGGTGATGCCTGGTGCCGGTGCTTCTTCAACCACTTTCTGGTGGCGGCGCTGCATTGAACAGTCACGTTCACCTAAGTGAATGGCTTTGCCTTGACCGTCGGCCAATACCTGAATTTCGATATGACGTGGGTTTTCCAGGAATTTTTCCATGTACACCATATCGTTACCAAAAGCGGCTTTGGCTTCGGCTTTGGTCATTTCAATCGATGACACCAGCTCATCTTCACTGCGCACCACCCGCATACCACGACCACCACCGCCGCCGGCAGCTTTGACGATGATCGGATAGCCGATGCGTTTGGCGATGGCTTTGTTGGTGTCGGCGTCGTCACCGACGGCGCCGTCAGAACCCGGTACACAAGGTACACCGGCTTTTTTCATCGCTTCGATGGCAGAGACTTTGTCACCCATCAGGCTGATGGATTCCGGGCGTGGGCCTATAAAGACCAGGCCGCTTTCTTCGACTTGCTGGGCAAAATCAGCGCGCTCGGCGAGGAAACCATAACCCGGGTGAATGGCCTGGGCGTTGGTCACTTCAGCGGCGGCAATTAATGCCGGAATATTCAGGTAGCTTTGTGGTGATGGGGCAGGGCCAATACAAATGGTCTCGTCCGCCAGCAGCACATGCTTGAGGTTACGGTCAACCGTGGAATGCACGGCGACAGTTTTAATCCCGAGTTCTTTGCAGGCGCGTAAAATACGCAGCGCAATTTCGCCCCGGTTGGCTATCAGCACTTTTTCTAACATGTGTCGGCCTTTTCGGTTATTCGATCACAAATAAAGGCTGGTCAAATTCAACCGGCTCGCCGTTTTCTACCAGAATGGCCGTGATAGTACCGGCTTTGTCTGCCTGGATCTGGTTCATCATTTTCATCGCTTCAACGATACACAGCGTATCGCCGACTTTGACGCTTTGGCCCACTTCAGCGAAGTTCTTCGACGTTGGCGACGCAGCGCGGTAGAAAGTACCGACCATCGGTGAGCGCAGCTGGTGACCGGTTACGGCCGGAGCCGCGGCTACAGCTGGTGCAGCTGCCGGCGCTGCGGCGGCTGGTGCCGGAGCGGCCGCTGGTGCTGCGGTGTAGTGTACCGGAGCGTATTGCTGCACCGGACCACCACGGCTGATGCGCACAGATTCTTCACCTTCGGTAATTTCCAGCTCGTTAATGCCGGATTCTTCCAGAAGTTCGATCAGTTTTTTAATTTTTCTAATATCCATGACGTTTGCGCCTAACTTGGTTGGAATTTATGGGTTACGGGGTGTATTGGCCAGCGTAGCGACCGCAGCGTCGAGCGCATAACGATAACCGTTTGCGCCCAGACCACAGATCACACCCTTTGCGATATCGGATAAATAAGAATGCCGGCGAAATGCTTCGCGGGCGTGAACATTCGACAAATGCACTTCAATAAATGGCACCGCCACGGCCAGTAAAGCATCGCGAATGGCGACACTGGTGTGGGTGAACGCGCCTGGATTAATAATAATAAAATCCTGCTGGCCTAAACTCTGTTGAATAGCCCCGACCAGCTCATGCTCAGCATTCGATTGCAGATGGGATAATTCCACCTGCATCGCTGCGGCGGTTTGCTGCAGATCGCTGACAATTTGCGCCAGCGTTTGCGCGCCATAAATATGTGGCTCGCGTTGCCCCAGCATATTCAGGTTCGGACCGTTTAACAGCAAAATCCGTAATTTGGCAGTCATTTGTCGATTATTCCGTTGATAATTCTGGATCTGCTTCCATCCTGCCAAAGGTCGGCGAAAAAACAATCTTTTTCAGCTGAAATCGGGCCGGCATTTGCAGATTTGCGCCTCATTATAGTGAAATCGCAGCAAATGGCAGCAAAATACTGGTCTTATCAGCAGATGGGAACTTTTCGCCGCTGTTGTTGTACCGGGTTGAACAGGGGGATGTGTACGTGGTCTGAGCAGTTTCGCAGACCACGTCATTCGGGTGCTGAAGCCTTATTGTTG
>CBFGPY010000326.1:0-4321 GCA_965650755.1 uncultured Chromatiaceae bacterium
TTTGTGCCGGTATTACGCCGTTTAACTTCCCGGCGATGATCCCGCTGTGGATGTTCCCGATGGCGATTGCCTGTGGTAACACTTTTGTCTTAAAGCCATCTGAGCAAGACCCGATGACGGTGAACCGGATTGCGGAGCTGTTTGCTGAGGCTGGCGCGCCAAAAGGCGTGTTACAAGTGGTACACGGTGGCAAAGAACAGGTAGACGTGCTGTTGCATCACCCGGATATCAAAGCGATTTCTTTTGTTGGCTCGGTCAATGTCGGCCAATACATCTACAAAACCGGGACTGATAACCTCAAACGCGTGCAGGCATTTGCCGGCGCGAAAAACCATATGGTGATCATGCCGGATGCGAATAAACAACAAGTGGTGAATGCCCTGGTTGGCGCCTCTGTCGGCGCTGCCGGTCAGCGTTGTATGGCGATTTCAGTGGCGGTCTTTGTTGGCGCTGCAGCGGAATGGATCCCGGAAGTGGCTGCCGCCATCGGCAAAGTGCGTCCAGGCGTGTACACAGATCCGAATGTAGCCTATGGCCCGCAAATCAGCCCGCAGGCCAAAGCGCGGATTTTGTCTTTAATTGCCAAAGGCAAAGCAGAAGGCGCAACTTGTCTGCTGGATGGCTCTGACTTTGTGGTCGATGGTTATCCGAACGGCAACTGGGTAGGCCCAACAGTGTTCAGCGACGTCACCACCGACATGACCATCTATAAAGAAGAGATCTTTGGCCCGGTATTAACCACTATGACAGTTGATTCTTTGGATGCTGCCATTAGCGTGGTGAACGCCAGCCCTTATGGCAATGGCACGTCAATCTTTACGGCCAGCGGTCATGCCGCACGTAAATATCAACACGAAATTGAAGTCGGTCAGGTCGGGATTAATATTCCAATTCCGGTGCCTCTGCCGTTTTTCTCCTTCACTGGCTGGAAGGGTTCGTTCTACGGCGACCAGCATGCCTACGGTAAACAAGCGGTGCGATTCTACACTGAGACTAAAACCATCACAGCGCGTTGGTTTGACGACGAAGTGCAGGTGTCTGGCCCGAATATGTCGATCAATCTGCGTTAATATCAAGCGTGGCCACCGCCTACACAGCGGTGGCTTCGCCAAAATGTTTTATCAAGTCCGGTCATAATTTCAAACCACAGCGGCTGGTCTTAACACACTGAGGTCCAAGCATGAATTTTAATTTAACCGAAGATCAAAAAGCTTTTGCTGACACGGCGCGGCAGTTTGCCGAAACCGAACTCGCGCCTTTTGCCGCGCAGTGGGACCGTGAACACCATTTCCCCAAAGATGTGCTGCAAAAAGCCGGTGAACTGGGTTTTTGCAGTCTGTATACACCGGAAGAAGCCGGTGGCTTAGGCCTGTCGCGCCTGGACTCGTCGATTATTTTTGAACAGCTGGCGATGGGTTGCACTGCAACGACGGCGATGCTGACCATCCACAATATGGCGACCTGGATGATTGCCACCTGGGGTACTGATGCGGTCAAAGCTGCCTGGTGTCCAACTTTGGTCACCGGCGAGCAGCTGGCGTCTTATTGCTTAACCGAGCCGGGTTCAGGCTCAGATGCGGCATCTCTTCGCACCAGCGCGAAAAAAGACGGCGACAGCTATGTGATTAACGGCGCAAAAATGTTTATCTCCGGCGCCGGCAGCACTGAAGTTTTAGTGGTGATGGCGCGCACCGGCGAAGCGGGGCCAAAAGGCATTTCTGCTTTTGTCGTGCCAGCCAATGCCGAAGGGGTGATCTATGGCAAAGCCGAAGAGAAAATGGGCTGGAATGCCCAGCCAACCCGTTTGGTTACTTTTGACAATGTGCGGGTGCCGGCGGAGAACTTATTAGGCGCTGAAGGCCAGGGTTTTACTTTTGCGATGAAAGGTTTAGACGGTGGCCGTATCAACATTGCCACTTGTTCTATCGGCACCGCGCAGCAGGCGCTCAACACGGCCCGCAATTACATGCTGGAGCGCGAACAATTCGGTAAACCTTTGGCAGCGTTTCAGGCGCTGCAGTTTAAACTGGCGGATATGGCCACAGAACTGGTTGCAGCACGTCAGCTGGTGCGTTTAGCTGCGTTTAAACTCGACCAACAGGACGCAGAAGCGACTGCTTATTGCGCCATGGCAAAACGTTTTGCCACTGATATCGGCTTTCAGGTTTGTGATCAGGCGCTGCAAATTCACGGCGGTTATGGCTATATCAAAGAGTACCCGCTGGAGCGGCATTTCCGTGACGTGCGGGTGCACCAGATTTTAGAAGGCACCAATGAAATCATGCGGCTGATCATCGGCCGGCGCTTACTCGACAGCGCTGCCTCTGATATTCTGTAAGTCTGTTTGCAAAATAAGAACAAAGAGCCGGGCTGCCGGACGCAGCCCGGCGTTTGTCATTCAGCATAAGGGATCCCTATGGCCCAGTTAAAGCTTGAAATCCAAGGTCACACAGCATTGCTGACCATGTCTAACCCGCCCGCCAATACCTGGACACGTGAAACGCTGACAGCTTTGCGTGATACGGTGCGTGAACTAAATCAAAATAAATCAGTGTATGCGCTGGTGATCACCGGTGAAGGCCAGAAGTTTTTCTCTGCCGGCGCCGATTTAAAATTATTCGCCGATGGCGATAAAGCGGTTGCCAGTGATATGGCGCGGATTTTTGGCGAGGCCTTTGAGACTCTAAGCCAGTTCCGTGGTGTGTCGATTGCCGCCATTAACGGCTATGCGATGGGTGGTGGGCTCGAAGTAGCGCTGGCCTGCGATATCCGCATCGCCGAGTCTCAGGCGCAGCTGGCATTACCCGAAGCGAAAGTAGGTTTATTACCCTGTGCCGGTGGAACACAAAATCTGGCCTGGCTGGTCGGTGAAGGCTGGGCCAAACGGATGATCCTCTGTGGTGAGCGTCTGTGGGCCGACAAAGCGCTGCAAATTGGCCTGGTCGAAGAAGTGGTCGGAACCGGCGAAGCGCTGGTGGCGGCTTTGGCGCTTGCGGAAAAAGTCGCAGAGCAGAGCCCATCGGCCGTAACCGCTTGTAAAAAACTGATCCAACAAGGCCGTAAAGGCTCGATTAACGCAGCACTGCCGCTGGAGCGAGAGCTTTTTGTCGGTCTGTTTGATACCAAAGATCAGGTCGAAGGTGTCAGTGCCTTTTTACAAAAACGCCCGCCGCAGTGGGTGAATGGGTAAGGAGCCTGGTATGACCGAAATTGCGCAAAACCAGGCTGTTGTACTGTTTAATGAACTGACAGCAGAAAATGGCAAAAAAATCGGCGTGGCGACACTCAACAGTGAAAAGTCACTCAATGCGCTGAGCCTGCCGATGGTTGAACTGCTGCTGCCGCAGATGCAGCAATGGAAAGACAATCCGGACATCGCCATGGTGTTGTTACAGGGCGCGGGCGACAAAGCCTTTTGTGCCGGTGGCGACATCCGGGATTTGTATCACACGATGAAAGCCAGTCCCGGCACTTTCCAGCCTTATGTCACAGAATTTTTTACCAAAGAATATACGCTCGATTACCTCATTCACACCTTCGATAAACCAGTCTTGGTCTGGGGTAACGGCATCGTTATGGGGGGCGGTTTAGGCCTGATGGCCGGCGCTTCGCATCGGGTAGTCACCGCAACCAGCCGGATTGCCATGCCGGAAATGGCGATTGGCTTGTATCCGGATGTCGGTGGCAGCTGGTTTTTAAACCGGATGCCGGCCGGCTGTGGTTTGTTTTTGGGTCTGACCGGCGCTTCTATTAACGCCGCCGATGCCAAGTTTATTGATTTGGCCGATTTTTATATTCCACACGACAAACGCCAGCAGGTTGTTGAGGCTTTGCTCTGCATCCGTTGGGGTAATACTGTGGTATTAAATCATCAGAAGTTGTCAGACTTGCTGATGAGTATCGAAACCCAGACTTTAAACCAGCAACCAGCCAGCCAAATCCGTTTGCATCAGGCGCCTATTGCCGCGCTTGTTAATACGCAGGATTTGCCTGCGGCTATCGACGCGATTCTGGCCATGCCAAACGAAGACAGCTGGCTCGGCAAAGCCAAGGCGTCATTGCGCTACGGCAGCCCAATTACGGCGCATATCGTTTACCGTTTGTTGCAGCTTGGCCAGTCAAAAATTCTGGCTGACAGTTTCCGTTTAGAGCTTGGTCTTAGTGTGCAATGCGGCAAACTGGGCGAATTCAGCGAAGGTGTACGGGCATTGTTAATTGATAAAGATCAGCAGCCGCAGTGGTTGTACCCGGATGTGGCGTCAGTGCCGGCCGCCGTCATAAACGAATTATTCAGTTCGCCATGGCCAGCCGCAGAGCATCC
>CBFGPY010000327.1:0-4319 GCA_965650755.1 uncultured Chromatiaceae bacterium
AATGGGGTGACGAAGGAAAAGGTAAGATTGTCGATTTATTAACCGACAAGGCGAGTTTCGTTGTGCGTTACCAGGGCGGCCACAATGCCGGCCACACGCTGGTAATTGACGGTGAAAAAACTGTACTGCACCTGATCCCATCAGGCATTTTACGTGACAACGTAAAATGTGTGATTGGCAACGGCGTGGTGTTATCTCCGGAAGCTCTGCTGAAAGAGATGACCATGCTGGAACAGCGCGGTGTGCCGGTGCGTGAGCGTCTGGTTTTGTCCGAAGCTTGTCCGCTGATTCTGCCATTCCATGTTGCCTTAGACGTTGCCCGTGAACAGGCACGCGGCGACAAGAAAATCGGCACTACCGGCCGTGGTATTGGCCCTGCATATGAAGACAAAGTGGCACGCCGCAGTCTGCGCGTTGGTGACCTGTTCAACAAAGAACTGTTCGCCGAGAAGTTAAAAGCGCTGATGGAACTGCACAATTTCACGCTGACGCAGTATTACAAAGTTGACGCCGTTGACTATCAGACCACTTTAGACAACGCATTGGCATTGGCAGATATGCTGAAGTCGATGGTGGTTGATGTGACTGACCTGCTCGACAAAGCGCGTAAAGCTGGTAAAGAAATCATGTTCGAAGGTGCTCAGGGCACACTGCTTGATATCGATCACGGCACTTACCCTTATGTGACTTCATCGAACACTACCGCCGGTGGTGTAGCCACGGGTGCAGGCTTTGGCCCATGTTATCTGGATTACGTGCTGGGTATCGTCAAAGCCTACACGACCCGCGTTGGTTCAGGCCCATTCCCGACAGAACTGGATTGCGAAGTCGGAGAACATTTAGGCGTCAAAGGTCACGAGTTTGGTGCCACTACTGGTCGTAAACGTCGTTGTGGCTGGTTTGATGCAGTTGCTGTGCGCCGCGCCGTGCAACTGAACAGTATTTCAGGTTTCTGTCTGACAAAACTGGACGTACTGGACGGCCTGACTGAAGTGAAAATCTGTGTGGGCTATCGCCAGCCAGATGGTTCAGTCTCGACAGTACCACCAATGGCTGCCGAAGGGTATGAATTGGTCACACCTGTGTATGAAACCATGCCGGGTTGGAGCGAATCGACCTTCGGTGTGCAGTCACTTGACGCTTTACCACAAGCCGCACGTGACTATATCAAACGTCTGGAAGAAGTGACCGAAGTGCCAATCGATATCGTGTCGACAGGCCCGGATCGGATCCAGACCATAGTTCTACGCCATCCTTACGAGGCGTAATCAGAAAAACGCTGCTCCGGCAGCGTTTTTTTTATGTACAGGAAGTACGGTATGCCGAAATTGCAGGAGCAATATTTCGGCGATGTACAGGAAGTACGGTATGCCGAAATTGCAGGTATGCGGTACCCGGAACAATAATTCGGCGATGCACGACAACCTTTGACCAGATTTCTCATTCAGGCATAAATTTTGTATTCTTTTCAGCATACGTTGCTATGCAAGTGCATAGCGTCATTATTCTGACCTGGTGGCTGCTGTGAATAAGTTTGTTTGGTCTTGCTATGTAATTATTTTGTCCTGTGCAACGTGTCCCAGACTGGCATTGGCACAGGAAGCTCTGACTGAACTCGGTGTTGTGCAGCTGTATACGCAAGACGAACTCCTTGAGATGATTCGCTCCAATACGCACTTAAAACGCGTGCAATCAGATGACTGTCAGCTGGTGAAGGATATCGAAGCGCGGGCGGATATCATGAAATTGCCGGCTTACCAGTTTTTGTTTGGCGACATGTTGGCTTTTGGCGTTTGCGTGCCGAAAAATGCTGAACGCGGCTGGGATCTGATGCTGGCATCGGCATTACAAGGCTTACCGGAAGGCCTGGAGCAAGTCGGTCGTTATTATCAGCAAGGTAAGTTGGTACAAAAAGATTTGACCAAAGCGCAGCATTTTTTGTATGAAGCCGGCGCAATGGGCAACGTCAACGCACAAGTCCGCCTGGCCGAATTGTTTCTGGCTAATCAGGGCAGCCCGGCTGACTACGAGACTGTCTACCGCTGGCTGCATCATGCGGTAACGGCTGACAAAGACCTGCATACCCGCATCGAAAAAGCCCTGAAGGGACTGGCAGGACGCATGCCGGAAGCGGTGCTGACCCGGGCAAAGAAACCGCTTTGATGACAGTTTGCTGAAGTTTTCCACAGTAACCGTGAAAATTCGCGGTCAGACTGTTAAACTGAGCGCAGTTATTCAAAGTAAGAGTCTCCATGACGATCAAAGATCCGCATCTTGCGCGTGAGCAAGAAAAATACGAAAACCCCATCCCGAGCCGGGAATTTATCCTCGAACATATCAAACAACGGCAACAACCTGCCTATTTCGACGAACTAGCGGCAGAACTTCACCTCACCGACGAAGATGCATTATTCGCTCTGAAAAAACGTCTGCGCGCAATGGAGCGCGATAGCCAGCTGTTATTTACCAAAACTAAACGCTATGGTCTGGTCGATGACCTGGACCTGGTCAAAGGCACTGTGCTTGGACATCGCGAAGGCTTCGGCTTTTTGAAGCTGGAACAGGGCGGCCCAGACTGGTACATCCCTAATTTTGAAATGCAGCGCCTGTTACCAGGCGATGTAGTGCTGGCCAGCGCCGGCGAGATTAAAGGCAAAGATAAAGTCGAAGCGCGAATTGTCCGGGTACTGGAACCGCGCAAAGAACCGATCGTCGGCCGTTATTTTAAAGATTTTGCGTTAGCGGTGGTGGTGCCGGAAGACCCGCGGATTGCGCAGGATATTGTGATCCCGGTCGGTGAAGAAAATGGTGCCCGTCACGGTCAGATAGTGCTGGCGGAAGTCACTGCCCGGCCATCAAAACGGGTCAACGCAGTCGGTAAAGTGGTAGAAGTGCTGGGTGAACATATGGCACCTGGCATGGAAATCGAAGTCGCTATCCGTAACCACAATATTCCACATACGTTTTCACCAGCGGTAGAACAACAAGTCAGTCAGTTCGGCGCTGAAGTACCAGCATCAGCCAAAGCAGGCCGGGTCGATTTAACCGATATTGGTCTAATTACGATTGATGGTGAAGACGCCCGCGATTTTGATGATGCCGTATACTGTGAGCGCAAAGAAGATGGCGGTTGGCATCTGTGGGTCGCTATCGCCGACGTAACAGCTTATGTTCAACCGGATACTGCGCTGGACCGTGAAGCGCTGGAGCGTGGCAACTCGGTGTATTTCCCCGATCACGTGGTCCCGATGTTGCCAGAGGCCTTGTCCAATGGCTTATGTTCACTGAATCCCCATGTCGACCGGCTGTGTTTTGTCGCCGATATGCATATCAGCGCACAGGGTAAATTAGGCAGCTACCGCTTTTATGAAGCCGTGATGCATTCCAAAGCCCGCCTGACTTATAACAAAGTGCATGCAATACTGCAGGGCGACCCGGAGCTGCGTCAGCAATATGCTGAGAATCTGACCAACATCGAAAATCTGAACTCGCTGTACAAGCAAATGGCGAGAGTTCGGGCAGAACGTGGTGCTATTGAATTTGAAACGGTCGAAACCCGGTTTATTTTTAACAGCCACCGCAAGATTGAGCAGATAGTGCCAATTCACCGCAACGAAGCGCACAAGATCATTGAAGAATGTATGATTTTGGCTAACGTTGCAGCTGCGAAACTGGTAGAAAAAAATGAAGCTGCGGCGCTTTATCGCGTGCACGAACAGCCAGACGGTGACCGTTTTGCCAACTTTAAGCGTTTCTTATTAGAGCTTGGCATCACTGCGGACTTACCGGTTGAACCGACACCGCTGGAACTGACGCAGTTGTTGGCGAAAATCGGCGACCGGCCTGATAAAGAGCTGATTGAAACAACGCTGCTGCGTTCATTAAAACAAGCGGTGTATCAGCCGGATAACCAGGGCCATTTTGGTCTGGCGCTGGAAGCTTATGCCCATTTTACTTCGCCAATCCGCCGTTATCCGGATTTGCTGTTGCACCGGGCAATCAAAGCTGTCCTGCACAAACAGGGTGAGCCTGTGACCGGCGCACGTGGCTATAGCCACGAACAAATGGTGCCACTGGGTGAACAATGTTCGATGACCGAACGTCGCGCTGATGATGCCACCCGTGAAGTATCAGACTGGCTGAAATGTGAATATATGCAGGACCATTTGGGGTCAACCTTCCAAGGCGTAGTGGCAACTGTCACCAGCTTTGGTTTGTTTGTCCGGCTGGTAGATTTGTATATCGAAGGTCTGGTGCATGTGACTTCATTGCCAAATGACTACTATCACTTTGATACTGAACGGCAAATCTTGCTGGGT
>CBFGPY010000328.1:0-4309 GCA_965650755.1 uncultured Chromatiaceae bacterium
GCTGGATAACCGTGACATGAGTATGCTGGTGATTGGTGAACCGGCCGATGCTAAGAAAAAAATCTGGATCACGGCGCGCCAGCACCCGGGTGAGACCATGGCCGAGTGGTTTGTCGAAGGTCTGCTCGACCGCCTGTTAGATCAGGATGACGGTGTGGCACGTGAGCTGTTAAATAAAGCGGTGTTTTACGTGGTACCAAACATGAACCCGGATGGCAGTGTGCGCGGCCATTTACGGACCAACGCCGCTGGCGTTAACCTGAACCGCGAATGGCAGACGCCATCCATGGAAAAGAGCCCTGAAGTCTTTTTAGTCCGGCAACAAATGCTCGAGACAGGTGTAGATATGTTCCTCGACATTCACGGCGATGAAAACCTGCCATACAACTTTGTCGCCGGCGCCGAAGGGGTACCTTCTTACAATGCCAAAATGGCGCAATTAGAAACGGTGTTTAAACAAACGTTGCTGGCGGTGACGCCGGAGTTTCAAACCGAGTTTGGTTATGAGCTGGACGCGCCGGGGCAGGCCAATCTGACGATCGCTTCGACCTGGGTCGCTGAACAGTTTAAGTGTCTGGCATACACTTTTGAGATGCCATTTAAAGACAATGCTAACTTGCCGGATGCGCAGTTTGGCTGGTCTGATGTGCGCTCGAAAAAACTCGGCAATGACACGCTGATTGCTGTGCGCGCCGTGATTGATCTGTTGTGATCTGAAGCGGGTATAATCAGAGCGGGCCGGTTTGCAAAACCGGCCTTTTGTTTTATAGTGCCGTGGGTTTTTCAGGTAGGTAATTATGGCGATAGTGGCATGCCCGTTTTGTGGCAAAAAAGTCTCCAGTAAAGCAGCCAGTTGTCAGCATTGTGGCAAAGCACTGGCAGAAGTTTCTCCCCAGCAAATTGAGCGGATCGCTCGCGATAAACATCTGGCGCTCGGACAAAGTATCAACAATCATGCGATGATTTCTATTTTGCTGTTCCTCGGCAGCTTTGTCTGGTTGTATTTCCGCGCGCCGGAAGATGGCAGCTGGCAGTCATGGCTGACCTACGGCGTGATGGGGCTTGGTGCGATCGGCTATGTCATTTCCAAAGTCCGCATGGTGATGTACAAGAGGAAATAACGTGGATTTTATGGCTATGGTCAGCGCCATGTCGGCTGACACCTATCAAAAGCTGCTGGACGCAGTCGGCACCGGCCGTTGGGCTGACGGTACACCTTTGACGCCACAGCAGCAGGAACAAAGCATACAGCTGGTGATGGCTTACCAGGCCCGGGTATTGAAATCAGCAGAGCCTTTTACTATCGGTGCCGATGGCCAGATGGTGATCAAATCAAAAACGGAAATGAAAGCACAATTTAGTGCTGAGCAGTCAATCGCAAGGTTTGCACACGATGATCTTTAAGCGCTGGTTTAAGCCAAAATGGCAGCACGAAAATCCATCAATCCGCCAGTCAGCGATTGCTGAACTGGACCAACAAACTCCCCAGCAAAAAGAGATACTGCACGAGCTGGCATTTAACGACGGTACCGAAGCGGTGCGTCGGGCTGCTCTGGAGCGCCTGAACGAATTTTCATTGTGGTGGCAGGCCAGCAAACATGAACCGGCAGAGCGTTTACGCCAATTTGCCGAGCAGCAGTTGGTACAGATGCTGTTGGATAACCGGGTCTCGGCACAATTAAAACAACAATTTATCGCAGAATGTCACCGCAGTAGTGTGCTGGAAAAGCTCGCTGTGCATGAAACAGATGCAGCACTGAAATTCATGTTGTTGCAGCGTTTGCAACGGCAGGATTTGTATTTGTCGGCGCTGACTGATGCCGTGTTGTCTTTTGAACAAAAGCAGCAGGTAATCGGCTTCATCAGCGACGATAAAGCGCTGGAAAAATCCGGCCGGCAGTGTGAGCCCGCGTTGCAGGCGGCGATACAAGCAGAGCTTGCCAACCGGCTGGAGCAAAAACAAAAGCCGGAACGGCTGCGTAAACAGCTGGTGCTGGTGTTGGCGCGGCTCAATGCTGTGCGGGAGAAAACCGACATTGAGCAGGCACAGCAACAATGGCAGGAACTGCAACAACAGTGGCAGCAGCTGGAGCCAGAACTCAGTGTATTGCCGGCAGAAGAAGCCAGCGAAATTCTGGCTAAACATCAGCGTATTGTGCAGCTGACGGAGGCGATGTTTGCGCCAAAGCTGGCGGCGCTGGCCGCTGAACAGGCCAAACAACAGCAACAACTGCAGCAGCAGAAACTGCAGCAACAGTTCAGTCTGCAACTGCAAGTCTTACAGCGTGATTTAGGCCAGTTGCTGGCCGCCGGTGAGTTGGACACTGCTGCAGGCCTGCAACAGGCATTCGATACGCTGCAGTCACAAATCCGCACTGAAAAGCTGGATGCTGTCACGCAGCGACAACTCGAGCAAAGTGCCGCCCAATTACAGCAACAACTGGATCAGATCCCGCTGCTCGCCGAATCATTGGCTCAGGCGGCACGTTTGCTGGCTGAACTTTCAGCGCAGCCATTGCCGGAAGCGGCACAGGCCGAACAGGCGTATCAGGGCTTTAAGCTCTGGCAAAAAAACTGGCAGCAGGCCAGTCGCAGTGCCGGTGCTTTACTGCCGGTACAATTTTCGGATAGCTATGCGGCGCTCGCCACCCAATGGCGCGAGCATTGTGAACCCTTGCTAGCGCAGCAACAAAAACAGCTGCGCCAACTGCGCAGTAAAGTCGCCGAGTTTAAACGTTTGCATGCAGAAGGCCGCTTTAAAGTATTGTTTGGATTGTGGAAAGGTATTCAACAAGACCTGGCGGAACTTAGTCCGGTGCAGCAGGCACAACTGGATAAAGAAGTGCAGCAGTGCGCTGAGCTGATTGCTGAACTGACCGATTTGCAGGCCTACATCGCTACACCGCGTAAGCAGGCCTTGATCGCAGAGCTTGAAGCCTTAATTGCCGACGACTCCATTGCTATCAGCGCCAGAGCCACTCAGATTAAACAAGCACGGGCGCAGTGGAATACCCTGGGACGTGCGGATGCTGAGCTGGATGAAGCATTGAATCAGCAGTTTAACCAGTTGTCTGAACAGGCATTTGCGCCATGTCGGGAGTTTTATGCTGAGCAGGATCAACAAAGGGCACAGGCGGCGGTTAGTCGCCAGTCTGTCATTGATACGCTGGTAGCTGCACAGGCCAATCCGCCGCAAGGCCGGGCTTTGGATATCTTGCTGCAACAACAACAACAGGCCTGGCAACAAGCTGGTCCTGTTGGCCGCGACCAGTTCGGCCCGTTACAGCAGGCTTATAAAGCTGCACTGGCACCGTTGAAGCAGATACAACAGCAAAGCTACCAGCAAGCTGCTGCGGCGAAGCAACAGTTAATCGCCACAGCGACGGCGCTGGCTGCCGAGGGCCTAGGCCCTCAGGTTGAACAGGTTAAGCAGTTACAACAGCAGTGGAAACAGATAGGTTTTGCCGGCAGTAAACTTGATCAGCAGCTTTGGACTGAATTCCGCGCTGCCTGTGATGCATTTTTTGCCCGTCGCCAGCAGCAACGCGATGCAGAATCTGCACAGCTGGACACCTGGCGCCAGAATGTCAGTGCACTGCTGGCGGAAGTCAGTGCTGTGCCTTTTGCTGAGCTGACTGAATCGCAACTGCGCGCGCAGCTGCAGCAACTGAATGCGGTGGATACAGCCGATGACAAAGATTTACGGCAGCAACAGCAACAGTTGCGTCAGCAGATCAGTGACCAGCTGATCGCGGCACAGAAGCGGGCAGAGCAGGGACAATTCCAACAGTTGTTCAGCGCATTGGAAAACCCGCAGGTGCAGGCTGCAGAACTGCCGGCGTTGTACCGGTTGGTGTTTAATCAGCAGCAAGAGGCCATGAGTCGCGCAGATTTAACATTGGCGCTGGAGTGGGCTGCCGGTGTGCCTTCACCGACACCTTTGGCTTCAGAGCGGCAACGGGTGCAGATGCAGTTACTCAGCGACAAGCACAACAGCGGCGATAATATCAGCCAGAACCAGCTACTAGGCCGCTGGTTGCAACATGGCCCGTTACAGGCCGGTGAAGCCGGCTTGCTGGCGCGGGTACGGGCTTTATATCTGGCCTGATCACTGAAAATGGCATGAAAAAACCACCGTCAGGTGGTTTTTTATTCGCTGCCATCCATGGCGCTCTCCTTTCAGGCCAACGCTTTGCGTTGTTAAAAACCACTCCCGGTGGTTGTTTTATTCGCTGCCATCCATGGCGCTCTCCATTCAGGCCAACGCTTTGCGTTGTTAAAAACCACTCCCGGTGGTTGTTTTATTCGC
>CBFGPY010000329.1:0-4309 GCA_965650755.1 uncultured Chromatiaceae bacterium
AGTGTTTGGCGTCTGGTTGCTGATGATAGTAGCTACGTTATTGGTGTTGCTGTTGCCTTATCTCTGGTGGAAAAAACGTAAATTGATGCGCCAGATGCAGGCGCATATGCAGCAATTTACGCAGCAGCAGGCAAATGCAGAACCTGCTGATATTAATCCTGCAGCTAAACCGCAGGCGGGGACGCAGCAGCAGGGGCCAACCTCAGGATTAGTGATTGAAGGTGAAGTACTGCAAAAGCGACAGGAAGAATAATAAAAGCCCGCTGAAATGCCGAAATCGGTCTTAATCGACCGGCAGGCCGGTGATATACTCGGGCTCCCTTTGCCTTCAGTTTTCAGTGTTATGATCCCGAAGTTAAGTCCTGAGCAGATGTTGGCCCCGGTTGTTGCAGAATTTTGTCATGCACTGCAACAAGCTGGTTTTGCTGGTGAAATTGAGACCAGTTACGCTTCCCGTTTAGCAGTAGCCACTGACAATAGTGTCTACCAGGCACTGCCCCAGGCCGTGTTGCTGCCGCGCCAACAACAGGATGTGGAGTTACTGACCCGACTTGCGACTGAGCCGCGTTTTTCCGCTCTGAAGTTTGCCCCGCGCGGCGGTGGGACCGGCACTAATGGTCAGGCACTGACCGAGCATCTGGTCGTCGATTTATCCCGCCATATGCGCACCATTCTGCATTTTGATCCGGTAAAACGTCAGGTTCGGGTGCAGGCTGGTGTCATCAAAGACCAACTCAATGCTTTTTTGGCTCCGCATGGATTTTTCTTTGCGCCGGATCTCTCGACATCAAACCGCGCCACTATCGGTGGCATGATCAACACAGACGCCTCGGGTCAGGGCTCATTGGTCTACGGCAAAACCAGCGACCATGTGCTGGCGCTGACCACAGTGCTGGCGGATGGGACAGTGCTTGACACAGCGCCGATGCCGGTTGCAGCCGCAGCCGACAAAGCGCAGCTGGACACGCCGGAAGGGCGAATTTACCGTCAGGTACTACAAACCTGTCGCGATTTTCGCACTGAGATCCTGGCTAAATTTCCACGGCTGAACCGGTTTTTAACCGGATACGATCTGGAACATGTCTTTAACGCGGATTTGACGGCATTTGACCTTGGTCGTGTCATCACCGGCTCTGAAGGCTCACTTGGTTTTGTTACCGAGGCGCTTCTAAATGTCACACCAATTGCCCGGCATAAGTGTCTGGTGAATGTGAAATACGATAGTTTCGAGAGCGCGCTGCGAAATGCGCCTTTCCTGGTCGCTGCCAATGCAACTTCAGTGGAGACAGTGGACAGTAAGGTGCTCGATTTAGCCCGGCAGGACATTATCTGGCATCAGGTCAAAGCCTACATCGAAGATGTGCCGGACAAAACCATGCTTGGCCTCAATATGGTTGAGTTTAATGATGAAGACGACGCCGGCATGGCGCAGAAAGTTGCAGAGCTTGAAGCGCGGCTGCAGGAAGCTGTTGCTAGCGGGCAAAGCGGAATCATCGGTTATCAGCTGACGTACGACCCGAAAGCCATTTTGCAGATATATGCGATGCGTAAAAAAGCCGTGGGGCTTTTAGGCAATGCCAAAGGCGCACAAAAGCCGCTGCCTTTTACCGAAGATACCGCCGTCCCGCCAGAGAATCTGGCTGACTTTATTATGGAATTTCGCGCATTGCTCGACAGCCACGGCCTGAGTTATGGCATGTTCGGTCACGTGGACGCCGGTGTACTGCACGTGCGTCCTGCGCTGGATTTATGTGACCCGGCACAGGAGAAACTGCTGCGGACTATCTCCGATCAGGTTGTTGCGCTGACCGCTAAATACGGTGGCCTGATGTGGGGCGAGCATGGCAAAGGCTATCGTAGCGAATATGGCCCGGCGTTTTTTGGTGAAACCCTCTTTGCGGAACTGCGCAAAATCAAAGGCGTATTTGACCCGCTGAACCGGATGAACCCAGGCAAAATCTGTACGCCATGGCAAAGCCAGGACCAACTCGTCAGTGTTGATGGGCAAAAGCGGGCTTATTTTGACCGGCAAATTCCCACCACGGTCCGGCAAAGTTTTGAAGCCGCGACCAGTTGTAATGGCAACGGCCTGTGTTTTAACTATGAAGAAAACTCGCCAATGTGTCCGTCCAGTAAGGTCAGCAAAGACCGCCGCCATAGTCCGAAAGGCCGGGCCGGACTGATGCGCGAATGGCTGCGGCTGATGCAAAACCAGGGCGTCGACGTGCTGGCGCAGGAACAACAGTTGTTGCAGGCCAGCAGCGGTCCTGCAGCATTGGTGCAAAAAGTACAAAACACAGTGGGTAAATGGCGCGGCGAGGCGGATTTTTCACACGAAGTGATGGAGGCGATGGAAGGCTGTCTGGCTTGTAAAGCCTGTGCCGGTCAGTGTCCGATTAAAGTCGATGTCCCTTCGTTCCGTGCCCGTTTTATTCAGCTGTACCACAGCCGCTATTTGCGCCCGCTGAAAGATTATGTTGTCGGCAATATCGAGCGCTCAGCACCGTTATTAGCAAAAGCGCCGGCGCTGGTCAACGGCGTGGTCAGACTGGCGCCGGTGGCCTGGCTGCTGAAAAAGGTCGTGGGCTATGTCGATACACCGTTGCTGTCAACGCCTGTGCTTAGTGAACGGGTTCAGCACTATCGGCCTTTTGATTTAGCTGCTTTGCAGGCGTTACCAGCTGCAGATAAAGCAAAATTAGTGTTGTTGGTGCAGGACCCATTTACCAGTTTCTACGAGGCTGATTTAGTTGCCGATGCGATGGCGCTGCTGCGTAAACTTGGTTTTGATCCTGTGTTACTGCCATTTTTGCCCAACGGCAAACCTCAGCACGTCAAAGGCTTTTTACGGGAGTTTGCCGCGACTGCGAAGAACGCCAGCGATTTCCTGCAGCAGGTCAGCCAATTAGGCGCACCACTGCTGGGGCTTGATGCATCTTTGGTGCTGGTGTACCGCGATGAATATGTCAAAGCACTAGGTACAGCGCGGGGGAATTACCAGGTCAGTCTGTTACATGAATGGCTGGTCAACCAGTCATTACCAACCTTACAAAGTTCCGGCGTGTTTAAGCTGTTGGCACACTGCACGGAAAAAACCGCTTTGCCGGCTACAGAAAAGAGCTGGCAACAGATTTTTCAGCAGGCCGGATTGTCATTGCAGGTGGTTGCCACCGGTTGTTGTGGCATGGCCGGGACTTATGGCCACGAAGCGCAAAATCAAACTAATAGCCGCGCGTTGTACGATTTAAGCTGGGCCAGTCCGGTACAACAGACCGCGCCGGACTTGTTATTGGTCACCGGTTTTTCCTGTCGCAGTCAGGTCAAACGTTATGAAGGGTTTAAGCCGAAGCATCCGCTTCAGGCTTTGTTGCAGCTGATGCCTTAGGTTGGCTATCAACCAGTGCTGGGCGCTGATGTGACGACCGCACTGGCAGAAAAAGTTTGCGCTGCTACTGTTAGCAACGCAGCTATTTTTGTCAGGAGCTTAAAACATGAGTGTCGAATATAATCCGGTGGGTTGGTTTGAGATCCCATCGCCAGATCTCGCCAAAAATCAGCAGTTTTTCCAGCAGGCCTTTGGTTTTGAATTTGAAGCTTTGGATATGCCGCCATATAAAATGGCAATGTTTGCCGCCGATCACAGTAAACCGGGTTCAGCAGGGGCTTTAGTGCAGGGCCCGGATGTGGAACCGGCAACTGTCGGAGTCACTATCTATTTTGGCTGTGCGGAAGTGGGGGCGCAGCTGGAGAAAATTGCTGCCGCTGGCGGCACTGTGCTGATGGAGAAAATGTCGATTGGTGAACATGGTTTTATCGGTATGTTCCTCGATGTTGCCGGGAACAAGCTGGGTTTACACAGTATGAGTTAAGCCTGGCAAGGATAATAAAAACGGCAGCGCAAGCTGCCGTTTTGCATCAAAAAACCTATCAGTAAAAAATCTGTCAGAAACGGGCGGTGAGGCCCAAAGCCAGCGAGCGACCCGGCAAAGGCACATCTTCTTTGACAAACGAACTATGCACAAAACCCAGCTTGTCCGTCAGGTTTGTTGCTTTCAGATAGGCCGTTAAATCCAATGCGGACAAGTCAAAGTCGTAGCTGACATTGGCATCTACCAGCGTGTAGCCAGCAGTCACAGTTTCATCAACCGTTATCTTGTCCTGTTTGGCATAATGCGTCACACCGAATTGCCCCGACCAGTTTTCACCCTGATACTGGTAGCTGACACCAGCCTTCATCGGTGGTGTCCGCGGCAGGTCGCCGCCAGACTTCAGTTCGGCCCGCACATTGTCGGCGAAAAACTCCAGTTGC
>CBFGPY010000330.1:0-4294 GCA_965650755.1 uncultured Chromatiaceae bacterium
AGTGCAAAGCCGTGGTGTAGTGCTGTGTATCAGCCCATGGAACTTCCCGCTGGCAATTTTCTTAGGTCAGGTGACTGCTGCTGTTGCCGCCGGTAACACTGTCATTGCCAAACCGGCCGAACAAACTTCGTTAATTGCCATTCGCGCTATTGAACTGTGGCGTGCCGCCGGCTTACCGGCCGGTGTGGTTGAATTGACCATTGCGCCGGGCCGTATTATTGGTGAGCACGTAGTACCAGACTTACGCATTCAGGCCGTGATGTTCACCGGTTCAACCGAAACCGGCAGCTGGATAGCGCGTAAACTGGCAGAACGTGGCGGCGAGCCAGTGCCTTTGATTGCCGAAACCGGTGGTCAAAACTGTATGATCGTCGACTCTACCGCACTGCCGGAACAAGTGGTTGATGATGTGGTGTCTTCCGGCTTCCAGAGCGCCGGTCAGCGCTGTTCGGCGCTGCGCGTGCTGTTCCTGCAGGAAGATGTCGCCGACAAGATCATTCACATGATCAAAGGCGCGATGAAAGAGCTGCATGTTGGTGACCCGTCGCTGTTATCCACCGATGTCGGCCCGGTCATTGACCAAAAAGCTCTGACGGGCCTGACTGCGCACGTCAAATACTTAGAAGGCAAAGCCAAACTGCATTACGAGTGCCCAATCCCGGCTGGCGAAGGTCATTACTTCTTCGCGCCGCGGCTGTATGAAATTGCCAATCTGGCTGTCCTGCAACGCGAAGTCTTTGGCCCTGTGGTGCATATCATCCGCTTTAAAGCAGAGCAGCTGGATGATGTGATTGCGCAAATCAATGCAACAGGCTACGGCCTGACTATGGGCGTGCACAGCCGCATCGCCGAAGTAACGGCGCAGGTAGCGCGGGAAGTTAAAGCCGGCAACATCTATGTTAACCGCAATATGATTGGTGCAGTGGTCGGTGTGCAGCCGTTTGGTGGCCGTGGTTTGTCTGGCACTGGTCCAAAAGCCGGTGGTCCTTTCTACCTGACGCGTCTAATCAAAGACAATCTGCAAGTGACTGAAGCGCCATTGTCTGAAGACAAAAGAGCCAGTCTGCTGGCTGCTGCCGGTCATGACAATGCGCTGCAACAGAGTTTGCAACTGGCTGCCAAAGCTCAGGTGGAATGGCAGAAAAAAGACATCACAGCGCGCAGCTCGGTGATGCGTCAGTTCCTCGCCCAGCTGGCATCCAATGCCGTGGTGGTGAAACAGGAAGGCGATTTGGCACAAGTACTCGCCAGTGCCCGCGGTCTGATTGGTCATATCGAAAAAGAACTGGCAGCGCCTATTCAACTGCCAGGACCAACAGGTGAATCGAATCAACTGCATCTGGAAGCGCGTGGTGTGGTGGCCTGTATCCGTGACGAATCAGCCTGCTTTAAGTACTGGATCTTGTCGGTACTGACCGCTTTAGCCGCGGGTAATGCCGTGGTTGCCGTGGTGGAAGACAAAGACTTTGCCGAAGCAGAAGCGGTGCGCAAAGTACTGCTGAACGCTAATCTGCAACCGGCGCTGTTTGTTGTAGCGAAACTGACACAACTGAAAGCCCTGATCAGCAACCCACTGGTAGCGGCCGCAGTCATTGAGGCCGGCAGTGCAGTGAAGGCGCTGACCGGTGAGCTGATTGCCGCCCGCGATGGCGCTATTTCGCCACTGGTCACCACGCCAGCTGACGAGCGCCTGCTGCACCGCCTGGTGACAGAAAAAACTGTTACCATCAACACCACAGCGGCCGGCGGCAACGCCTCGCTGATGACGATGAGCGACAACGCGGTTTAATCTCAGTCCGCCGTAAGCAAGGCCCGCCACCAGTGCGGGCCTTTTTATTGGTTCTTCCAAACCGCGGTCAAAACAGACGATCTTTGCAATTACGCAAAGTTTTGCTTAATGTTCAGTGACATGCTTTGAGAACCATGTTGTGAGGGCAACACAGATGGCAAAACAGCTGGTTCCGATCGATGAACTGCAACTGGGCAGTTATGTCACTGGCGTTGCCAGCCAAACCGGCGATGTCGTGATTAAACATGCCGGCTGGGTGCGCAGTGAACTGCTGATAGAGACGTTAAAACAAAAAGGGGTCTCGGCGGTTTTTATCGACCCTGAGCAGCAACTACCGCCCCCCAAAGAATTGCCGCCAACGCCCACAGAAAGCGCCCCGCCGCAGGTTAAACCCCGGGCCGATTTTGCCCAGGAGTGTGCCCGCACTGAACTGACACTGCAAAGTACCCGCCAGCAAACCGCGGCCACTTTTGAGAAAATGGCCCACGCCGACAGTGTTGACCTGACACAACCCAGTCAGAATTGCGACAAACTGCTGGAAAGCAGCAGCCGCAATCCACAGGCTTTGTTATATCTGCAACAAGTGCTGCAGGAGGACGATGCGCTGCTGCGCCATGCGATACGCTGTGCTTGCCTGATGGCAGCATTCTGTCAAACCTTACAACTGCCGGAACAACAAGCCAGACAATATACACTGGCAGCTTTATTACATGATGCCGGCAAAGCGCAACTGAAGCAGCTGTTTCCACAGGAGCAACCAACGGATTTGGCAGCTCTGCCTTATAGCCTGGCGTTATTGGAACAATCGGCCTGCAGCGCTGAAGTCCTGGATGCAGTCTCAGGCCACCTGGCGCTTTTGGCTGAGCAGTCGGAAGCCGCGCGTCTTTTAGCCATCGTCAACCGATATGCCAATCTGCAGGAATTGGTGGAGCAGAATAAACTCAACAGCCAGCAGCTCAGCGCTCAGCTGCTGAAATCCGCCGGACAGCGCTTAGATGCGCGGCTCATACAGCAGTTTTTACTTGGTGTGGGTTTGTATCCGCCGGGTTCTGCGGTACGGCTGAAGTCGGGTAAATTAGCCCTTGTCTTAGAAAATCACCCAAAATACGCCGACAAGCCCAAAGTGAAACTGTTTTATCACAGTGTGCACCGGCATCATTTGCCGGCAAAAGTGTTGGACTTGGCGAAATTGCCGGAGGAACAGATTGTCGGCGCCGCCGATCTGAGTGAATTTGCCCTCGATCTGCGGCAATATTTTTAAGGGCTTGATTTTAAGCGGTAAGACCATTCCGACAAAGCTTCCATACTGAACAGCTGCCGGCCGGTTTGCATCAGCACATAATTCGGTGTGATTTCTTTCAGTTGGATATCCGCGGTGATCCACTGACCTTCCTGTAAATCTTTACCATTGACTTTGACCCAGCGCTGCTTCGGCTCAGTGGCATACACATGCGCTTCAAAACGCAGCGGCGCTATCTGGCGCTGCAGCGTGTCATCCAGCGTGCGAATGTCACGCGCCGGCGCGGCATGTTCAGTCACTTTGGCCTGGCGGGGCATACCTTTGGCGGCCTCCATTGCATACTGGAATTTGTCTTTTAGTTCCTGCGGCACCTCGTCGGCACTGAGTTCTGCTTGTTGTGCCGGCAGTTCTGCCACAGGAGCGTCCGGGTCCGCTTCCTGCATCGGCATACCTTCATCAAACTGTTCCAGCACAGCAACCTGTTCATCGAGGCTCTGTCCTTGCGATACTCCACGCTCGGCGGAAATCACCAGCTGTTCCTCTTGCTCTTCTGCGGTCGGTACTGCGGTTAAATCACTGAGGATCAGGCCCGGGTTCGCCGGCGGCAAAGCAGGAGCACTGACAGCAACAACAGATGCAGGCACCACAGCAGGCGCCGGTTTAGCGGCTGGTTGTTGCGTCAGCCAAAACGCCAGCGCAAAGCCCAGCCCCAACCCACACAGCACCAACAAAGCGATGGCCAGATATTGCCAGCCACGCCCCGGCTGCGCCGGTGGTGTGGCCATTTCAGCGGCGGTCTGATTCTGCTGTTTTAGTGCATCCATTAATAACGACATATAAAACCCGGACTCCGGTTAAACTGAGGTTTGTAACCATAACAACGACAGACTGACGCCAAGCGCCAGACACAACACAAACAACAATGGCCAGAGCCAGACTGGCAGCGACGCCTTTGCAGCGGCAGGCTTAATCGCCAGAATTTCTGCCGCTGCCAGTTCAATCAGCTTGCCATCGACCTGGGCTTTTTGCTGACTGTAGCCGCCCAGTAAAGCCCGGTCGCACAGCAGATTTAACAGACGCGGAATGCCACCGGAAAATTCAAATAATTTTTTTAGTGCCGCTTCGGTAAAGACAGGCCTGTGACAACCTGCTACTTGCAGCCGGTGTTCGACATAATACTTCACTTCAGGCAAGGTCAGCGGCATTAAGTGATACCGTGCCGTGATGCGCTGTGCTAACTGACGTAAATCCTGGCGCTGCAATAA
>CBFGPY010000331.1:0-4285 GCA_965650755.1 uncultured Chromatiaceae bacterium
AATAAAGGCCAGATGGCTGTTGCTGGCTTGCCGGGCTTGTTCCGGCTCACCATTGATCACCGCTTCCATTAACCGTTGCCGATGTGAATTCAGCTGGCCCACAATGCCGTCCTTCTGCTGCAGAATTTCCAGGTTCAACCGGATATTCTGCTCCACCAGCGGCGTTAAGCCGCGCACCAGATGCAAAAGCACCACATTGTGAGATGCTTCTGCCACTGCTGAATAAAAGCGTCCGACCGCAGCGGCTTCAGCATTGATGTCATGCTGTTGCTGCGCCAGACAAATCTCGTCGTAGCGTTGTTTTATCTGACTGAAATCGTTGGCGGTGCCACGCAGCGCCGCGTAATAGGCGCAAATGCCTTCTAAGGCATGACGAAATTCCAGTAAATCAAATTGGGATTCAGGATGGCGGCCGATCAGTTCAAATAACGGATCAGTGAGGCCACCGACTAAAGTGTCGCAGACAAAAGTGCCGCCGCCTTGTTTGCGGCTGACCAGTCCTTTGGCTTCCAGCTTTTGCAGCGCTTCGCGCACCGAAGGTCGCGACACTTCAAATTGTTCGGCCAGTTCACGTTCGGTCGGTAATTTCTGGCCAGGCGCAAAGCTGCCTTCGAGCAACATTTGCTCCAGCTGTCCGACAATTTGATCCGACAATTTTGCCGGTTTGATTTTCAGTGCGTTTTTCATGGCTTCAACAGCGTAGCAAAGCGCCGCTGTTTGTCATTCCTGTCCAGGACTACTGTTATTGTCGATATTGAAACATCAACACCGTGTAAATTGGTAAGACCATTTTACTTTGTTGCGCATCAAGTTAGCAGAAAAGGCCCGCAGTGTAAATCAGCGCAAGCTGTAGCGCTGGATTTTTGCGCAGAATAATTAGAGCTAAAACTCTAGAAAAGACAAGGCAAGCAGAAAAAACAGAATTGGTCAGACCATTAATGATATTGGGATCAGGTCTTGCTCTGTGCATCAACGACGCAGGGAGCAAGACCTGACTCCAAATGTGTTAACTCAACCAGCCACTGAGCGTTAAGATGGCAATCAATGCCAGAAAAAACAGCACATTGCGTTTGGCGAGTGCGACTGCACTGACCGCGGCATCCGGCGTATTCAGCAGCTCTTCCGCTACAGGCTCAGCGGCTTGACTGAGTTCAGCCAGTAAATCCGGCGCACTCATCTGCAGTGCTCCGGCATGCTGCAGTAAAACCGCAGAAGTCCGGCTGAAATCGCCAACCAGCGCGAGGCCCAGGCCAAACAGCCGCACCGGCAGCCAATCAGCCCAGTGCAACAAATCATCGGCAAAACGACGCCATTGTTCATCTGTAACCGCGGCTGCAGGCGCCGACTCAGATGTCGGGTTATCTTCGGCGATATTCGGCAGATCTTCCGTTTGAGTAACTCCTGGCTCAGACAGCTGACGCAAACAGGCATAAGCCACAGCACCAAAAGCGCCCAGCAGCGCATACCAGAACAATACTGCAGCGTAGTAGCGGAAGTTCAGCCAAATCAGCTGTTGTCCATAACTGAGTTCAGGTGCGCCTTGCGCTGCGCGGATTTGTTGCATCGACAGAAACACCGCTTCCTGATCATCGCGCTGCGCTGCATTCAGAAACTGCTTATACGATTGCCGGTACGACCAGCTGCCAATGCACAGCAACAACACCAGTGTATTCAGCACCAGCTGCAGCAACCAGAACTGCACACTATATATAAGCAGGGAAACCAATAGCGCCGGTAACAACCACCAGAGCAACATCAGATAATGCTGTGGTAATCCTGGCAGTGTCACAGCTTGGCCACGCTGCAAATAAGGTTGCAGATAAGTTCTTAGCTGCCAGGCACTGCCCCGCACGGCCAGACGCTCGACTATTAAGGCAATCAACATCGTTAATAAGGTCATGCGGGCTCTCCTGCTGCGGGTGGCTCACAGCTTGCCTGCTGATTTGCCAGTAATTGTTGAAAATAAGGCCAGTCAAACGCCGGGCCCGGATCCGTTTTCCGGCCTGGGGCAATATCACTGTGACCGAGGATCCGTTCTGGTGCAAGCGCCGGATATTGCTTGAGCAGCCAGTGACACAACCGGCTCAGCGCCTGATATTGCGCCTCGGTAAAAGGCACATCATCAGCGCCTTCAAGCTCAATGCCAATGGAAAAATCATTACATTTATCCCGGCCGTTAAACAAACTGAGGCCAGCATGCCATGCGCGTTTGTCAAAAGGCACATATTGCCAAATCCGGCCGTCGCGATAGATCACACAGTGCGCCGACACCCGCACCCCGACCAGGCGGGCAAAATACGGATGTGCGCTGCAGTCCAGGCGGCCGCCAAAGAAGTCGTCAATATAGGGAGTGTTAAAAGTGGCTGGTGGCAGACTGATGTTGTGGATCACCAGCAGGCTGATATCTGACGAGTCCGGCCTGTCGTCATAATGTGTGCAGGGCCGCCTGATGATTTCAGGTGCTGGCACAGAAAAGTCTGTCGTCACGGTTGGAGCCGTACTTGGCAAAGCCAATCCTCACTGGTTATGCTGTGGCTTTATTCTCTGCGTCATGGCTGTCGAATGCAAGCACCGGATCCCTCCTCTTCTGCCCCGCCACCGGCCAACCCGGACAGCGCCGCGCGCTTCGGCCGTGGTTTCGCCTGGATTGCCTGGTTATTGATCCTCGGGTTGGTTTATCTGTTTTTCGACGAGACACTGACGCAGCAACGTAACCCCAACCAGCAATTGCGCGAGGAACAGGGCGCGGCCGGTGAGCGGGTTGTGGTACTGGATGCCAACCGTCAGGGACATTATGTCGGGACGCTGCAGCTTAATGGCCAGCCGGTCGAGTTTTTGCTCGATACCGGCGCCACTGCTGTTGCAGTGTCCGAAGCGGTCGCAGCACGCACCGGCATGCCCAAAGGTGCGCCTTATCAAAGCTCCACCGCCAATGGCGTGGTCACAGTCCATCGCAGCCGGATCAAAGAGCTGCGGCTGGGTGCTATAGTGCTGCATGATTTGGAAGCAAGTATTGTCCCCAATCTGGCTGGCGCTGAGATTTTGCTAGGAATGAGCGCGCTAAACCATTTAGAATTCAGCAAACAGCAGCAACAACTGCGTCTACTGCAACGATAAGAATGTTATGTCACATACCGATACAGAACTGAGCCATCAGGAACGCCTGATGCAGGAAATTCGTCGCGGCGTCAGCCATGCTCTGGCCGAAGACTTAGGTTATTTACCCATTCAGCAAGGTGATATCACCGCATCACTGATCCCGGAATCACAACAAGCAACAGCCACAGTGATCACCCGCGAAGATTGTGTGATCTGCGGCACTCAATGGGTGGATGAAGTGTTTGCCCAGTTATCTGACCAAACCGTGATCCAGTGGTTTGTGCAGGATGGCGAAAAAGTCGCTGCCAATACTGTTCTGTGTGAAATCAGCGGTCCGGCCCGCATTCTGTTAACCGGCGAGCGCACCGCACTGAACTTTCTGCAGACATTAAGCGGCACCGCCACCACGACCGCAAAATATGTGGCACTGCTTAATGGCAGCAAAACCCGTCTTTTGGATACACGTAAAACTATACCGGGTATGCGGCTGGCACAAAAATATGCCGTCAGCTGCGGCGGGGGCAAAAATCACCGGATTGGTTTGTACGATGCTTTTTTGATTAAAGAAAACCATATCGCTGCTGCCGGCTCTATCGCTAACGCAGTCAGTACTGCCCGCCACAACTTCCCGGGTAAAACCGTTGAAGTGGAAGTGGAAGATTTAACCGAACTGGAACAGGCGCTGGCCGCCGGGGCCGACATTATTATGCTGGATAACTTCCATATCGCCGACATTATGCAGGCCGTTGCCATTAATCAGGGCAAAGCCAAGCTGGAAGTATCCGGCAACGTCACCGCCGAGTCACTGAAAGCGTTATCCAGTACCAATGTCGACTATATCTCCAGCGGTGCTTTAACCAAAAACGTGCAATCTATTGATTTATCAATGCGACTACGTGTGCGCTAATGATGCATTCTGCACTGAGATATACCGTGACCAAGAAAAAAGTCAGCTGATGCTGACTTTTTTCATTTTATAGAACAAATAAAATAAAAACTGTCAAGTACCATTCAGTACTGATTCTTACCCCCATAAAATCACCACTTTATTAACAAAATATTTTTTATTATGTTATTCAATGCTTTATTTTTATCGGCCCGATTATTGCTATATATCCAATTATCAGACCAATCTGGCGATCACACTGTGCTCACTTTGGGTATTTTTTGGTTTTTTATGTTTTAA
>CBFGPY010000332.1:0-4258 GCA_965650755.1 uncultured Chromatiaceae bacterium
CAGTGGTCAGCACAGAGCGGGCGTTGGTCGCAGCAGTTTAATCGAGGCCCGGCTTTTTTTGCCGCAGGCTTTTGGTGCCGCTGCGCTGTTTTTTACTGTCGAGCCGGCGTTGCTGGCTGCCATAAGTTGGTTTAGTGGCGTGACGTTTTTTCGGCACTATGCCGGCCGATTTGATCAGTTCAATCAGCTGCTGGCGAGCCGTTTCACGGTTCATTTCCTGACTACGGCTTTGCTGGCATTTGATGATGATTTTGCCGGACGCCGTGATGCGATGATCAGACTTTTGCAGCAACGCCGTTTTGTAATGCTCCGGCAACGACGACTGCTGAATATCAAATATCAGCTGGATCGCAGTGGAGGTTTTATTCACATGCTGCCCACCGGGACCACTGGCACGGATGGCTTGCCAGTCGATTTCAGTTTCATCAATGGCGATGGTGGCAGTGATTTGCAGCATGCATGGAGTCCTTAAGCGAAGTGACGCCAGTGTAGCAGGAGTCGACATTCGAATCTGGCGGCCAACTTAACTTTCTCAAGCTGCGTTTGGTGTAAGAGGCGAACAGCGGTGCTGCCAGAAAAAGGTTCAGCCGGGCCTGCCGTTGACAGTTTCATGCCAACACTGCAGGATAAATGAAAGCGCTTTCTAAAAGGATTTTTCATGCCAGTCCGACTGTCCAGCCTGTTCCGCCGCTTCTCCTGCCTCGGCCTTATTGCTTGTTTGTTGTCAGCACTGCCTGCGGGTGCTGCACCAGTGCAGAACAGCTGCGCTGCGACCTCAGCCACTGAATTGGCCATCTCAAGGAGTGCCTATCAGGAAAAACTGGCCGGCTTCTGGCTGGGTTTGAGCATTGCCAATTGGACAGGACTGGTGACCGAGATGGATAAAATCGGCGGTGCCGGCCCGGCCGGGCGTTTTTACACCCGCGCCGACTGGGGCAAGCCTGATGAGCCCAGTATCTGGGGCCAGGGTGTACCCAGCGATTTGTCGCCAACGATCAACTGGGTGCTGCGGACACCTGACCAGGTCTGGGGTTCGGACGATGACAGCGATATTGAATACATCTATCTGCAACTGATGCTGCAAAGCCCAAGCCCGCTGCTGACGGGCGCGCAAATCCGCGCCGGCTGGCTGGCCTATATCTACCGCGACGACAACACGCCGCATCGCACTAAAGATGGCAAACCGGAGAACTTCCTTTGGGTATCCAATCAGCAAGCCTTTGATTTAATGCAAAGTGGAATGGTGCCGCCATTTACCGGCATGCCGCCGCAAAACCCACACTACGATATGATTGACGCCCAGCTCACCACAGAACTGTTTGGCGCTTTGGCGCCGGGCCGGCCCGATATCGCCCAGCAGCTGGCGTATTTGCCCATTCGCACCACCGCAACCGCTGAAGCTGCTGATATCGCGCAGTTTTATGTTGAACTACATGCCCGCGCGGCCATGTTCAGTCCTGAGCTGGTACAGGATAAAAAGCAACTGCGGCAAGAATTGCTGCAAATCGCCGCTAAGGCCCGCCAGACGCTGCCGGCCAATCAATATCCGGCCAAAATGTATGACTTTGTGCTGGCACAGTTTCAGGCCGGCGTGCCCTGGGAGCAAGCGCGCGATGCGGTGTACCGGCGTTATCAGCTGGAGCAACAGGACGGCTATGAAATCAGCGCTAAGCAGCTTTATTGCAACGGCTGTTTTGCCGCCGGTATTAACTTTGCCGCCAGCCTGCTCAGTTATTTTTATGGCGCCGGCGATATGCAGGACACTGTGAAAATCGCCGTGCTGGCCGGCTGGGATGCGGATAATCCGGCAGCAACCTGGGGCGGACTTTATGGCCTGATGCTGGGGGCTGACCGCATCGAACAACAATTTGGCCAGAAGCTGTCGCGGCGTTTTGATATTCACCGCACCCGCAAAGGTTTTGCCAAGAATGGCCTGACTGATTTCGGCACTATGGCGGCGCAGGGCGTTGCCGTCACTGACAAAGTGGTCAGTCAGCTGATGCGTGGCAAACGCAGCGCGGATGGCCGGTGCTGGTTCATTCCGGCAGCACCAGCGCTGACGCCGGCCAAAATCGGCGGCTGAAGCAGCGGCTGAAACGGCGGCTTACAGCTGCAACCGGCTGGCCAGAAAATCAATCAAACAGCGGATGCGCGGCGCCACGGCCTGTTGCTGATAATACACCGCATGCACCTGTTCGCGTGGATGCGGGCTTTGCACAGCGCCCGCCAGCACTTGCTGCAACGCGCCGGTTTGCACATCTTTGGCAATCATAAACTGCGACAACAACGCAATGCCCTGCCCGGCCAGACAAAGCTGGCGTAGCGTTTCGCCGGAACTGGCGCTGATGTCAGGCTTGATCTGTAGCTCGCCTGTTGTCAAAGGCCATTGATTGAGCCTGGTGTTATCAGCGAAACCCAACAGCGCGTGCGCTTGCAGATCCGACACCTGCTGCGGCACACCCCGCCGCGCCAGATATTGTGGGCTCGCCACCAGATGCAGCTTGCTGCGCCCCAGCAGCCGGGCGTGCAGATTCGAATCGGTCAGTGCGCCGATACGGATGGCAACGTCGGTTCTTTTTTCAATCAAATCAATCATGTTTTCGCTACTCATCAGCTGCAGTTCAAGCTGCGGATACAAAGCGCGAAATTCGCCGAGTAGCGGCACCAGCTGGTGCAACATAAAGGGACTGGCCGCATCTATCCGCAGCCGGCCCGCCGGCGTGTCAGCAAAACGCAGCTGTGCTTCGGCCTCTGCCAGCAGCGCCAGACCGGGCCTCACCTGACCGACAAAACGATGACCTTCTTCGGTCGGCAACACCCGCCTGGTGGTGCGGCTGAATAAACTGCAGCCCAGCTGCTGTTCCAGCGCCTGCACTGCCCGCGACACTTTGGCGACCTGACAGTCCAGCGCTTTGGCCGCCGCCGAAAAACTACCGGTGTCATAGACCGCCAGCAGCATTTCCAGTTGTTCAGTTTGCGATATTATTGCCATTTTTGAGAAAGTAATTTGTCATTGATGCTATTTTTCACAATAGTAGCGCTTGCGACAATCTCCGGGCAATCCATACAGGAACCAAACAGGAGAATTGTTATGCCACTTGCGTTATGGGCGCTGACACTCAGCGCCTTTGCTATCGGCACCACCGAATTTGTTATTGTCGGACTGGTGCCCACCATTGCTTTGGATTTGGGGGTGTCTTTACCTTCAGCTGGCCTGCTGGTCAGTTTGTATGCGCTGGGCGTAGCCATCGGTGCGCCGCTACTGACAGCACTGACCGGGCGCTGGCCACGCAAACCGCTGTTGCTGGCGCTGATGGCATTGTTTATTGCCGGTAATTTGCTGGCATATCTGGCGCCGGGCTACAGCTCGCTGATCACAGCACGGGTATTAACGGGGCTCGCCCATGGCGTGTTTTTTTCCATCGGTTCTACTATTGCCACCAGTCTGGTCAGTAAAGACAAAGAAGGCAGCGCTATTGCACTGATGTTCAGTGGTCTGACCGTCGCACTGGTTACCGGCGTGCCACTTGGCACCTGGATTGGCCAATATTTTGGCTGGCGCATGACTTTTCTCGCCGTTGCCTTATTGGGCCTGATCGCTTTTATTGGCAGCCTGCTGTTAGTGCCGCGCCAACTGAAACAAGGCCAGCCGGCGTCTGTGCTGCAGCAACTAAAAGTTCTGACCGAACCGCGTTTGTTACTGGTGTTTGCGATGACAGCTGTGGGTTATGGCGGTACTTTTGTCGCTTTTACTTATCTTGCGCCGATTTTGCAGCAGGTCAGTGGTTTCGCCCCTGGTGCCGTCGGCCTGATTATGCTGGTGTACGGGGTGTCGGTCGCTGCCGGTAACATCTGGGGCGGTAAACTGGCGGACAAGCATGGTCCGGTCAAAGCGCTGAGCCTGATTTTCACTGCGCTGGCGCTGGTGCTGGCTGTGTTCAGCCTGACGGCTCCTCATCCGGTGCTGGTGGTGTTCACGGTTTTGATATGGGGTGCATTTGCCTTTGGTAATGTGCCGGGCTTGCAGGTGTATGTGGTGCAGCTGGCCGAAAAATACTGTCCGCAGGCCGTCGATGTCGCATCAGGTCTGAATATTGCGGCCTTTAATATCGGTATTGCGCTCGGCGCCTGGCTCGGTGGCCTGGTCGTCGCGACTCAGCCACTGACCCACACCGGCTGGATTGGCGGCCTGATTGTGCTGGTGGCGCTGGCCCTGACCCGCTGGTCCGGTGCGCTCGACAAACGCGAGCAACACAAA
>CBFGPY010000333.1:0-4249 GCA_965650755.1 uncultured Chromatiaceae bacterium
CAGCGCGAAGCTGCTTGCCGGTTAACATCATATCCAGCGCTTTTTGCAGGCCGACCAGTTTTGGCAAACGCTGCGTGCCGCCGCTACCCGGTAACAAGCCGAGCTGTACTTCCGGCAGACCTAACACGGTTTTTGCATCGTCAGTGGCTACCCGGCCGTGACAAGCCATCGCCAGTTCAAGGCCACCACCTAAACAAGGACCGTGGATTGCTGCGATAAGCGGAATATGCAGTTTTTCCAGCTCGTTAAACATTTGCTGGCCCATACTGGCAATAGCAGTCGCCTCAGCTGCAGTTTTACATTTATCCAGCATGCTGATGTCAGCACCGGCGATAAAGGAATCTGCTTTGCCGCTGATAATGACCACACCTTTGATGTTTTTATTGCTGCGGACCTGCTCCAGTACAGCCGTGATTTCATCAGCAAATTCGGCTTTGAGCACATTCATGCTCTCACCGGCGATATCCATCGTAATAACCGCAATACCATCATCGCGTTGGCTTAAAGTAAAAGTCGGCTGCATTATTCAGTCTCCACAATCATCGCGGCGCCAAGACCACCGGCCGCGCAGGCCGTCGTCAGGCCAACACCGCCGCCGCGGCGTTTTAACTCATGTAAGGTTTGGGTAATTAAGCGGGTGCCGGTGGCGGCAAAAGGATGGCCATAAGCCAGGGAGCCGCCGTTGACGTTAAACTTCGCCATATCGATGTCACCAATGGCTTCAGCGCGGCCCAGTTTTTCTTCGGCAAATTTTTTCGAGCCAAACATTTTCATATTGGCGAGCGCCTGTGCGGCAAAAGCTTCGTGCATTTCGATGAGGGTTAAATCTGACAGTTTCATGCCGGCGCGGTCCAGTGCCAGTGGTGTCGCGTAAGACGGCCCCATCAGCATGTCTTCCCACACATCAATAGCCGCAAAAGCGTAGCTGCGCACATAACCGAGAATTTCATAGCCTAAAGCTTTAGCGCGGCTTTCAGTCATCATCAGCACCGCTGAAGCACCGTCGGTCAGCGGTGTTGAAGTCGCTGCAGTGACTGTACCGTAATTACGGTCAAACACCGGTTTTAACTTGCTGTAGGACTCGAGTTTAGAATCAAGCCGAATGTTGTTATCGATATCAAGGAACTTATTGTACGGTTCCACATGCGCCGCCATCACTTCCTCTTTCATCAGGCCGTTTTGCCAGGCCTGCGCTGCCAGCGAATGCGAGCGGTGTGCCATCGCATCCTGATCGGCGCGGCTGATGCCGTGGGTCTTGGCCATTTGCTCAGCGGTATCGCCCATCGACAAACCGGTGGTGTACTCAGCGACTGCCGGCGGCACCGGTAATAAATCTTTCAGACCTAAGCGGCGGAAGATCGCCAGTTTCTGGCCAAGGGTTTTCGCTTTATTCACATCAACAAGAGCGCGCGCCAGGGCTTTGCTGACGCCAATAGGTAACACAGAACTGGAATCCGCGCCGCCTGCGATGGCGATTTCGGTGATTCCGGCCATCATACTTTCAGTGACGCTGACCACCGACTGAAAACTGGTCGCACAGGCGCGGGTCACGCTGAATGCGTCGGTGTGCACGTTCATGCCGGTGCCTAATACGATTTCGCGGGCGATGTTTGGTGCTTCCGGCATCTGCACAACTTGACCGTAAACAACCTGATCAATTAACTTGGGGTCCAGTTCACTGCGGATCAGCAGTTCGTTCACGACCAGTTTGCCTAGCTCCAGCGCCGAAACCCCGTGGAATTCGGTGGCCTGCTTGGCAAATGGCGTACGTAAGCCGCGGACGATAGCGATACGATCGCCCTGCCGGGTCCTGAGTTGAATTGGGTTGGCCATATAAGTCCTCTGTTGCTGCTCGTTACAGGTCTGACCTGTGTTTTTTCCCGATTGTAGCGAGAGTCTGACGAAATTAAAACAGTTGTTTTAATCTGCGCCGCCCATATATCTGCGAAGCTGGTCTTAGCCTAGCCGCATTTCATCGGATACGCCTGTGAAATCCCCCGTGATTTCATATAAATATCGCTGTTTAACCAGAGCCAGAGAGTATTGTTTGTGAACGCATTTAACCGGTTAAAATCCTATCTCGACAGCCAGGTCGTCGGCCAACCCGCCCTGACCGAAGGCATTCTGCTGGCGCTGTTGGCCAATGGCCATTTGCTGGTAGAAGGCCCGCCGGGTCTGGCGAAAACCCGGGCCGTGAATGCACTGGCCCATGGTGTCGAAGGCAGTTTCCACCGCATCCAGTTTACGCCGGATTTGTTGCCGGCTGATTTAACAGGCACTGACATCTACCGGCCGGAAACCGGCAAATTTGAATTCCAGAGCGGCCCGCTGTTTCATCACATCATTCTGGCGGACGAAATCAACCGCGCACCGGCCAAAGTTCAATCAGCTTTGCTTGAAGCCATGGCAGAGAAACAAATTACGGTTGGCCGCCACAGTTATAAATTGCCTGAGCTGTTTTTAGTGATGGCGACGCAAAACCCGCTGGAGCAGGAAGGCACTTATCCGCTGCCGGAAGCCCAGCTCGACCGCTTTTTACTGCATTTAAAAGTCGATTATCCGGACGCTGCCACTGAGTTGCAGATCCTGCGCTTAACCCGCGGTGAAGCCTTATCACAGCAAAGTGAACCCCCGCCGCGCATGACACAGGCCGATATTTTTGCCGCCCGCCAGAGTATTTTGCAGCTACATATCGCCGAAAGCCTCGAGCAATATATTGTGCAACTGGTGATGGCGACCCGCCACGCCGGCAATTATGGCGCCGAATTAGGCCGATATATCGCTTATGGCGCCAGCCCACGCGCGACTATTGCGCTGGAGCGCTGCGCCCGCGCCAAAGCCTGGCTCAGCGGCCGCGATTTTGTCACGCCGGACGATGTGCAGGCCGTGTTTCATAACGTACTGCGTCACCGGCTGATTTTAAGTTATGAAGCGGAAGCCGAAGGCGTCAGCACCGATCAGGTGCTGACTGAGCTGCTCAAACGCGTGCCGGTCGCCTGATGAGCACCACACCTGGCCTGCAGTCTGTCGCGGCCCAACTGAAGGCACTTGGTACCGATGGGGTTCATCTGGACCTGCCACAATTGCTGCAATATCAACACCATACCTATTTGCTCGACCTGGCACCCAAACAGGTGATCCAAAGTAAACTGGCCGGCAGCTATCTGGCGCGCAGTAAAGGCCGCGGTATGGAATTCGACGAAGTTCGGCATTATCAGCCGGGCGATGATGTGCGCACCATCGACTGGCGCGTCACAGCACGAACCGGCAAAGTGCACACTAAATTGTTTCGTGAAGAAAAAGAGCGGCCGGTATTTGTACTGACGGATTTAAGCCCAGGTATGCATTTTGGCTCTGTGCTGCTGACCAAAGCGGTGCAGGCTGCACATTTAGCTGCGCTGGTAGGCTGGCATGCGAAAAACCGCGGGGATAAATTCGGCGGCATTTTATTTAACGGCTCGCAGATCCGTGAATTAAAACCTGCCAGCCGTAGTGTGGCTGTGCTGCGCTACCTGCAGCAACTGCTGGAGCTCGGTGTTCCGGCATCGGCGCAGGCAACTCAACAACACAACCTGGCAGATGCCGTCGCGCAGCTACGCCGGCTGGTGCGCCCCGGTAGTCTGGTTTATCTCATCTCTGATTTTTCCGCATTAGATGCCAATGTGCTGCGCCATCTGCAATCGATGCGCCAGCATAACGAGATCCGTTTATGCCAGATCCTCGACCCGCTTGAGCAGCAATTGCCCAGCCAGGTGCAGGGGCAGCTTGCAGTACAAAACACTGAGACGGTGTTTCAGCTCGATCTGACACCACAGGCCATCAAGCAGCAATATCAGCAACAACAGCACCAGCTGCAGCACCAGCAACAGACCTTCTGGCGCAGCCTCGGGCTACGCCATGTGCAACTGAGCACAGCGTTGTCACTGCGCCAGCAATTAAGCAGTACGGACAGCCTGACAGACGTATTCACGCCGGGAGCTGCTCATGGCTGAGACGCCCGCAATGACCGATAATTTAAAAGCGGCGCTTGCTGATATTCAGCAGCCCCCGCTACCGGATGAATTTTATCCGGCGCCCGGCTATTTGTTGCTTGGTGTGCTGTTGCTGGCACTACTTGGCTGGTTTATCTGGCGCCTGGTGCAACAACGCAGCCGCAACAGTGCCCGCCGTCTGGCATTGCGACTGCTTGCGCAAATCAACCTGCAGCAAAAAGACGCTGCAAATCAGATTTTGCTGCTGTTAAAACAAT